>MVRN01000065.1 GCA_002067965.1 Pelotomaculum sp. PtaU1.Bin035 | reverse complement strand
TCTGAGCCGTGGAGAACTGGCCCGTTGGCTGGCGCAGAAAGCCGGGGTGGCGGGTAGGAAATTTACGCGGGAGGCAGTAGACGCTTTCCTGGAATCTGCCGGCCCTTCACTTCAAAAGCTGGTGATGGAGTTGGATAAGTTGTTCAACTTCACAGTTGGTTGCGAAGTCATCACCCTGGCAGATGTGCTCCAGTCATGCCCGCCTAAAATGGAGGAAAATATTTTTGCGATTGTCGACGCACTCGGAAACAAGCGCTGTGGGGAAGCGCTGGCCGGTGTTAGGGATATGCTGGCGGCGAAAGAACCTCCCCTTCGCATTCTATCAATGATTTCCAGGCAGTTCCGCTTGCTGCTGCAGGCACGCGAATTGATGGGACGTGGTTGCACGGCCCGGGAAATCCAAGGACGGCTTAACGTGCACCCATACGTCTGTCAAAAAATAACCGCTCAATGCGATAATTTTGATTATGACCGGCTGGTTGACGCTATTGGATCTCTTCTGGAACTGGATGTGTCGGTAAAAACCGGCCGGCAGGAATTTTATCCGGCGTTAGAAACATATTTATTAAAGCTTTGTACTTAACCGCTATAAATCAAAGAAACCACCGCTTTTCTCCAAAGGGCAGTTTCTTCCTTCCTAAACTTATTGCATTTTAACCCGCCACATTGTTGAACCTTTTTGTCAGGCGTGACTTTTTACGAGATGCTGCATTTTTATGTAAAATGCCCTTCGTAACGGCCTTGTCAATTGCTCTCACGGCATTTCGAAGCTTAAGGCCAGCTTCTTCCTGGTTGGCCGCGCTCATGGCTTCTTCGAACTTTCTTATTGTTGTCTTAAGGGCTGACTTGATCCGGGCGTTGCGTAATGTCCGCTTGCGGATAATATCTACCCTTTTAGCTGCTGATTTAATGTTCGGCATACTTTCTCACCTCCCAACGGCAACAATTCTACCACGCGCGGTAAAAAAAAGCAAGTGCTGCTGGTATATACTTTCATTTTTCGGGCAAAACTAGACTTAATTGATAAGATAGGGGGTGATTAGGATATGCAATGGCTCGGACTAATAATCAGATTTGTCGTTTCAGCACTTGTTTTGATCGTTGTGAGCTGGCTTTCACCCGGTTTTGTGGTGAGAGGGGGATTCGTAGGGGCGTTGATCGCCGCTGTAGTAATTGCCGTGCTGGGCTATGTCGCTGAAGCCCTTCTGGGTGAACGTGTTTCACCTCAGAACAGGGGCCTGGTAGGTTTTATCACGGCTGCAGTTGTTATTTATCTGGCCCAGTTTATTATCCCCGGCCTGCTCAGCGTGAGCCTGGTTGGGGCTTTAATTTCCGCTTTTGTTATTGGACTAATAGATGCCTTTGTACCGACTGTCATACGCTGATGAGGTCAACCCTCATAAACTCTTCCTTCAATGCATAAAATTTATGAAACATGCCTGGAGGGAGGGTTTTTTATGTGCCTGGCGCCCGCCCGCCGTTTCCGTTGCATGCGGCCTGGTCTTGCCCGCCGGTTGTTTGCGCTCGCCGGAATATTGATAATACTTTTATTTCTTCTTTTTAAGATGTTCACGGGGGCAGCGATTTTCATGGCGTTAAAACAAGCTGTGGATAAAATGCCGGAAGGGGTTATTACGGTGTTTTATCAGCGGGAACCGTTGAGAATACTTAAAATTGCGATGCCCGTGCTATGCTGGAGCAGTTTAGAAGGAGATTCCTCCGGTACGGAACCTTCGCAAATATTTTGGGATTCCCTGGAGACAGTCGTCCGGGTTAACCTGTGCAGCCCGTCCGCAGTTCTCAGGTCGCAAATACCAATCCTGACTATGCTACAGCCACCCGCGGCGGTGGCAGTAAGCAGGTCAAGCAGTTCCCTTACGGAAAACTTTTCTGCCCCGGCGAAGACAGCGTTTGCATTACCTGGTGAAGGCCTTGTTATTATTTATAATACTCATACCGGAGAGACTTATAGCATGACTGACAGGGTGGAGCGGCTGGACGGCAGGCAGGGCGGGGTTGTAACTGTGGCGGCGGCACTGCAGGAAGCCCTGGAAAGCAAATATGGAATCAAGGTGGCCCGTTCGGATCACATCAATGACTTAAACTATGACACATCCTACCAGGAGTCGGAAAAAACAGCGAGAGAACTGCTGGCTGCCAACTCCAAAGCCAGGGTGGTATTTGATATCCACCGTGATTCTGCCAAGCCGCGTGAACAGAGTGTGGTGAATGTTAACGGCCAAAATGTGGCGCCGCTTCTATTTATAATCGGATCAGGATCTCGCAGGCCGCCTTCCGGGTGGCGGCAAAACCTTGCCTTCGCAACTGAACTTTCAAATAAAACGAATGAGATATACCCGGGACTTTCACTGGGTGTCAGGATAAATAGCGGCAGCTATAACCAGTATTTGCACCCCCATTCGGTCCTGGTGGAATTCGGTACTTCAAAAAACTCAACCGAGGAGGCGGTACGTTCTGCGGTGCTCTTCGCCGATGTAGTTGCCCGGGTAATTATGGAGTAATTGGCTGGTTGATATTGCAGTGATATCCAATCAACCGGACAGCCTTGCTTACCAAAGGGCTATCCAGTATTTATTATGGGGTGATATTGTGATCTGGACAAAATATAAATTTGTAGTTTTGTTGTCCGTTGCCGCTGTTGCAATGGGTATCTATTTTACTTTGGCTTCTTTTAACCATATGGTTGCGCCGGCAATGCAGGTAAAGGCTTTTAATTTTGAAGGTATGGAATCTGGCGCTTTCCACTTGGAGATCCTGGGGGAAAACATGGTAGTGGAACGTCCGGTTTTATATAGCACTTTTTTTAACAGTGACTTTGGCAGAAATTTTACCGGGTTTATTCACAACGGTTTAGCAGGTTTCCGGGAAAAGTATTTTTTGGATTCTATTTACCGCATGTTTAAAGCTAACTATTTCAGGTATAACAGTGAATAAAAATTAAAAAAGACATTAGAAATAATCATTAGTGTTCGGTTAACCAAAAATTAGGTAGTTTAAGGAGAAGGAAATATAATCTAATAGACAGAATTAGGGAACATTTGACACAAATAAATTTCCAGGAGGTTCCCTAATGGCTGTTAAAAGAAC
>MVRN01000064.1 GCA_002067965.1 Pelotomaculum sp. PtaU1.Bin035 | reverse complement strand
GAATCCCACCCGCATAGCGGGCGGTTTTTTGTTCTCCTGGCTAAAAACATGCCAGGAGAACTTACTAAAGTAGAATAAAACTACCTTGCCGTAAAGGTAGTTCTTAATAAGAAATATCCACAGCAACTCGGCTGTCATAGCTATCGCTTTAGACCCGTAGCTTTGCGTCTCCATCTTTCGATTGGATTTGCCTTTTTCTATAAATACATTATAAACTTGCCAGTCCCACGTGTTAATAGGACAATTGTCCTGGTTTTATGTATTTTTCAAAATTCTAAATTTTACTAATTATGTCCGCCAACCAAAGCCTCCCAGCGGCGCTGCCACCGCCGCCGCTATAAAAATGATAATAAACCCTCTCTAAAAAGCCCCGTTCCACAATGCTTGTGGTGCGAGGCTTTTTAATAAAGCTATTTTAGCGTGTTCCGCAGGGGATGCTTTTCATATATTCGGCTTTTACAAACAACCTCTTTTTCAGTTATTTATCCGGTTATCTGGCTACTTTAACGCTGACCGTCTTTTTCAGCTTGCCCACCGTCACGGTTATTTTCGCGCTGCCTACTCCCTCGGCATAAACCGTGCCGTCTTCCACGGTGCATATTCTTTCCTTGGAAGATGTAAAGACAGCCTGGTCCGTCACGTCTTCCTCCACACCGTTGGCGTATACGCCGGTCACGGCAATATCAGCCAAATCGCCGGCTCTTAGCTTCAATGACTTAGGCTCGACAACAATTTTCTTTAGTTTGGCCACCGCGGTTACCGGGACCTCCACGCTCTCTCCCTGGAAGGTGACGTTGATAACAGTGTCGCCTCCGCCAGTCGCGGTAACTTTACCTTTACTGTCCACTTTGGCCACATCTTCGTCATAAACCTCGAATTCGCACTTCTTGGTCACGTCGTATGTTTTTCCGTTAACGGTCGCGAATACGCTAATCTTTCCCGCCTTGCCGCCTACTTCTAAATTAAGTAATTCCGGATTGACGCGCAGGTCCACCGTCGCCCCGGCAACATTAACGGGGACAGAGACGATCCGGTCTTTATAGCTTGCCGTGATCACCGCGCAGCCTGAAGACACCGCGGATACCATGCCCGCATTTACTGTGGCGACGAGCGGGTTGTCTGAAATCCATTCAGCCTCATCCGTAACATCCATGGAAACTCCGTCGCTCATATCGGCTGTCAGCACAATCTGCTTATACTCACCGGCCTTAAGGTTAATACTTTCAGGGCTGGCGGTCAAAGCGCCGGCGGCAGGCGCGTTACCGCCTGCGCCGATCTCATATCTGGTGAAGTGCTTTACCGGAATGGTTAATATATCCGTGCTGTAATCATAATTGACATTTTCCTGATCAATATAATCACCTATATGCTCCAACGGCACCGTCTTACCTTCTTCATCCACCACCGCCATATTAATAAATTCAGTAATATTTTGTCCTGGCAAATTATCCAATCCTAACTTTTCCATTACTCCATATGCTTTGATCCCGGCGCTCTTACCCCGTAAAAAGGAAAGCGCGCTCGTCTTGACTTCAAAAACAAAGTTTTGTTTCTCCAAGTCAAAATTAATATTTACATTCTGGTCAAGCGCCGCCAACTCATTTCTATTGTCAATAATATCAAGCCCGGGCACAAAGGTGATGCTTCCCTGACTGCCTTTGGTAAAGGTAATTGCTTGTTCTGTATTATATAGATTTTTTATTTCCGCCAAAGGAGGGTTGGAATTCACGAACATATTCGAAGGCACTTTCACTCCTGCAATAACAGCTTTACCTAAACTTGAAACAACGGGCATCGGCTGCTGCATGTCAGTTGCGCCGGGTATACCGGATATAGTTGAAGGTAAATTTAATTTAACACCCAGCACCCCGCTCGGTAAAGTAATGTTGTCAGGGTTATTTACAGTAGCATCGATTTTCAAGCCGCTACCCGTCGCTGATATTAAATTAATAGTGAGTGGAGATATCTCTGTGTTAAAAACGTTCAAATCCTCAAATATTCCTGAAGTTACTGTAAGCTGTCGTACCGGCAAATAAGACAGCAAAACTGTATTTGGAATTGTAAAATTAATACTAATTTGCTGGCCATGAAAATAAACGCAGTCAAGGTCATCATTGCCGTCCACGCTGACAAGGCTATTGGCCAACAACGGGTCCGCGGGCTTTCCGGTTGAAGTTTTGCCAATGATCAGAGCAGGTGTGCCGTCCGCCGCCACCACCGGGATAAAAGCCCCGGTCCCTGTCTTCTCGTTTACCACCAGGTTCCAGTCAGAGCTATAAATTTTTACCGCCAGCACTCCCGCCGGAAGCTGGTCCGCCGCCGCGCTTATCTGGCCGCTGACATCAAAAAATCCATCACTGTCGGCAGTAACCGTCATATAATAACCTTTTTCACTGCTTGCCAAACCTTCAAGCGGGGAATCTGAGACAGCAAAATCACTGCTTACTTTCTCCATGATCCCAAAGACGAGGTAATCCGTTTTGCCTGACTGACAAGGAAACGGCCCTATGCTGAATGATATATTATCTCCTTTCGCGTAATAATGGTCAATGTCACCGTCAGTAAAAGTAACGATTCCGGACTGCTGTTCCGCCGCCAATACCCGGCATGGAGCGAGCGCGAACGCTGATAATAAACAAACCAGCACAGGGACTATTATAACTTGCCGTAACCTGATCACTTGTCTAACCCCCCTTATAATTTAGGATATTTTTACTATAATCTCATTAGTAGTCAAGTAAGTAAATACCCCTAAGGAATTATTTCGCAGCGCTCCTAATATTTCTAATTTGTTGAAGGATAAGATAATTAATTGTAGAATTTTCATAATTGAGAACAATGGTGGACAAACATGGAAAAGAAAAGCGGTGTAAAAAAGGAGGATGTATAATATTAAAAGAATTATTACTGCTTTAACGGCTATAATGCTGCTAACAACGTGTCTTACAGTTGGCTTTGCTGAAAAATCACCAAGCATTTTTATTAACGGCACGCAGCTAATTACAGAAAATCCGCCTGTAATTGAAAATGACAGGACTCTTGTTCCCTTAAGAGCCTGTTTCGAAGCGCTGAATCAAGAGGTTATCTGGAACGATTCAGATCAGTCAATCATATCGGGCAATATATGGTTGCAAATAAACAACCCTCTTGCCAAAGCCGGCGAAAAAAATGTGACTCTCGATGTCCCCGCGAAACTCATAAATGACAGGACATATGTTCCGTTGCGCTTTATCGCGGAAAGCTTGGGCAAGGATGTTAATTGGAACGGAGAAGAATACAGAGTTGATATTTTAGATAAAAAAACCGACACCGACACGAATCCGCCAAACACCAATGTAACCGGCGACACAGCGGCTGCTCCCGCGGCAGTCAACCTGATTAACGGAACACCGAAAGCCGGCAAATTCCTGCTGGGCCACATTTATGCGCTGACTGTGACAGGTGACCTGAACGCCGGGGTAACCAAAGTCGAAATAATAGTTGGCGGACAAACCTTTAACGCAACTATCACCGGCAGCACATTCACCTGTGACGCCACCGCGCCGGACACTGCCACATCACTGGAAGTAAAAGCCTTCAACAATGAAACACAGTCTCAATCTGTAACCATAAACTTCTAATAATCCGCCATTAATTCATGGCCCCGTTGCTCCATCCATTTTTGTCCACCAAATCCTTTTTATATTTATATAAAAAGGATTTTTTATCTTAAAACAGAATCCAAGATAAATAATTGATATCTATTTATATATCTAATACATAAGATAATTAATATAATAATTTAATTCCTTTATTTGCTTATATATGATATAGATGCATGTCTTACTACTCATTTCATGTTGTGTTTTAATATATATATATTTATACTAATATTAGTATCAAAGCTATAATTTTTAAACCAACCATGCCATTATCTGGCTAGTTGGTTTCTTTTTATAATTATATGCAAAATTGTTTTTTATTCTACGCTTCCGATTAAATGGAACATATGGTATAATTAATTAAAATAAGTTATTTGGTGGTGATATTACTATATGAAAAAACCAATTATTCCACTTGCTATTATTATCATCTTAATTGGCTTATACTTTATGAGGTGGGAAAGGGAAGCGCCGCCGGTGGCGGGCGAGACTGTTCAACTGCAAATAGCCCACAATTTAGACCGGTGGACCGGACAATTGTGGGGTGATTATTACTTGGGAATAAAAATTTTCGAAGCTCCTGTAATTAGCGAAAGCAACATACAACAATACGCTGAAACTGTAAAGCTGAGACCGGAAGTAATTAAAATGCTTCAAGATACTCCACAAACTGCGAATGTCGATAATTTAGCAAAAGAAACCGCCAGGATCGATTTAACCAATAAAGCCTGGTTAATAAGAAGAGCTCTGACATCCACTTGGTCGGTATTAATTACACTGACAATTATATGGTTATTAGTCCCTTTATGGGAAAAAAGAAAGACGCTAAAACAACTAAGGCAATAATTCAGCTATTTTATGGTAAAGGCCCTTCCCCTGACGAGAGAAGGGCCTTCTTATGTTATGACATTACTACATGCTTAAGGTCAAGGATTCACAACTGCTGTCTGATTTAGTCACCTTAATTTCCAACGATTTGGCGGCTGACGGCGCGGTAGCATCGCAGGAAAATGACGCGCCATCGATAGTGGCGTTATAAGTCACACCTGCGACGGTAACTTCAACTTTGGCAACGGGCTCTTTTAATTTACCGGTGATAGTTAAGGCATATGTGTTGCCCAGCAAAAACTTGCCTACAGAAGGCGAGCCGTCAAAGACCTCCGGAAGCGCTTGTTCAGTTTGTTCAACTGTGACATCGCAGACAGCGGAAAGGTTTGTGCCGCGCACGGTCACAGTGACACAGGCTGTTCCACTCGCCACCGGTGTCACAACGCCGTCACCGACTATGACTACCGACGCATTGTCAGTGCTCCAGTCAAGCTCATAGCCTCCGGTCATTATTTTGTTATCCTCGTCTCTGACATTTGCAGTCAATGTCTCCGCCCCGCCGTTTTCGCTAAGGGCTAATGATGCAGGAGTAACGGTTATTGCAGCGGGAACTTGGACAGCCGCTTCTTTTACCATCACGTTCACTATTGCTTTCTTGCCTTCAAAACTAGCAGTAATTTTTGCCGAACCAGGCGCATTGCCTGTAATTTTTCCTTTGTTCACTGATGCGACAGCCGGCTTATTGGACAGCCAGACAGCTTGATTTGTAACGTCAACCGCTCCCATGCCCAAATAGCTTGCGGTCAGGGTAACTTGCCCGGTTTCCTCCTGGTTAATTGAAACCAGTGACGGGTCTGCCGTGAGTGACTTTAACTTATCAAGCTTTACGGTAACTGTTTTGGATGCCTTTTTGCCTCCAAATGACACATTGATCTTGGCGGATCCTTTCTTGACAGCTGTTACTTCGCCGCCTGCCACTACTGTGGCGATGGCTGGTTTCGAACTTATCCATGCAGCCTGAGAAGTTACATCTTTAATAGTTTTATCGGAGTAGACGGCTTGAACAGTAAAACTGCCGGTCTGACCGGAATACAGCTGAAGCTTGCCAGGCGACATAACCAGTTTTTTCACCGTTACCTGCTTATTACCGTTTGTTGCAGCCCGGGCTCCAGCCGCAGCCAGGCAGTTGACCAGTAAAAATAAAAGTGCGAGCATTAAAACCGCAGCTATTCTAGCGGCACGGGAAGTTTCTCTCATATAAACCCTCCTTTGTTTTATTTTATTCATAGGAATATTTATTGGAATACCTCCTTTCCGAACAATATCTCAAATCAATTGGCTCCGCTTTCCATTGATAATTCGATAGACCCGCTATTTTTTTTATTTTAAATAATATAACATGGTAATTATTTCACAGTCAACCTTGGACAGCAAACCTTTTAAATCAACACTTACTACTATGCATTATCGCCCGTGTGAATGAGAAGTCTCCAGCCACTGGCGCAGTCGCTGGGACATTACTCAATGTTACGTTAATTATCCCGTTAGTAGCAGTAAACAGCACGAACTGATTTGTACATTTAAACAGTTGCAGCAGCAGCTTACTGCAATGCTAAATTAATACGGGAATACAATTCAATACCTGGCAGGTGGCCGTGCCTGACGTGTACCCCCTTTTGCTGGCTGTTACTGTAATGGTGGTCGTTCCGGCCCCAACGTCGGAAAATGTTATTATTCAACATCAGGAATCATTTCCCTGCATAGTCCAAGAAAGGCATCTGGCGGATTAGCGGGAGGTTTATTTAACTATTTTGCTTGGACACCACCTCATCCAAAAAAACAATCATATCATAAGGTTTGTTGCTATGGCTATAAATAAAATCGCCAGATCGAACTTTAAGCGGGTTACATTACATCTTGAAGAAACACCAATAAATTCTCGATGTTATTTTTCAGCATTTTCAAAGTTATACCCAGGTTTTTTACCAGTTCCTCCATTCTGGCCCACTCTAATTCAAAACCGTAAAGGTTACGAAAACGGTGCCTGAAACTCAAGTATTGCTGCAACTGCGCGGCTAAATTTGCATCAACTACAGGAGGTCTTCTCACGGAAATATCCAGAGTCATTTGCTCCAGCAACTGCCTGTGCCAGCCTTCGGCTTTAGGCACCGTTTCGTCAATTTCACGCGCTATGTTGATAAATATTTTTTCAATACCGGAGTAAAAGTCATGTAAAATTGAAGCATAAGCTCTTAGCCGGATGCTTTCAACCTTTAAATCCTTAATTTTGGCTAGTGTTTTAAGCTCTTTTTCCAAATTTTCCAATTGAAAAAGTTCTTTTCGCAATCTCGCTTCAAGTAAAATTATATTTGGGGTCATAATTCCACCCCACCTTTTAGTATATTTTCCCGTACCGCCGGGTCAACCCTCTCCAATTCAACCAGATCGAAGTCAAACGGGTGCAGAATATTCATTACTTCCGAATATAGCTGCCAAAAATTTGTCTCAGGAGCCAGATCCGCGACAGCCAAATCTATGTCGGAATGTTCCCCGAACCTGTCTTTCAAAAGCAGGGAACCAAAGAGGAAAACCCTACATTTGTACCGCTGTTTGATATGTCCGGCTGCCAGCCGCGCCCGGGCCATGGCGTCATTATACCGGACCGCCAAATCCAATTCCTTTCTTTGTTTGTATTCCAGCCAGCCGGCCCGGTAACGATCAAGTTGTTCCCGGGTAATCCTATATTCTTCCATAAATACCTCGCTATTTTAACGTCGGAAAATATTAACGGCTTGTGCATATTATATGTCTTTGACTATAGATAACGCCCATGCCGGGCGCACCACCACTTATAAAGCAGGTCATATCTATGGCCTGCTTTTTAGCTTAACCAGCATATATCCTATTGTTGTTTTTCCTCACGCAGCTTTTGACGCACTTCAGCCCATAGTTCCCTGGTCTGGTTGACCACAACGGGAAACATTGATTTTGACGGGTGTCTTAAGACTCGATCCAGCCATCTGGCAGCTTCTTGATTGTTACCGGTATTTAAATTTAACACGCCAAGCAAGTAGGCTGTATTTATTTCTGATTTAGGACTGGAAAAGCTCTCTTTCTCAAAGGCAAGCGAAAGGCATGATATAGCTTTTTCGATATATTTTTGCTCCCGGTTTTCGTCACCTTTATAACGGTATAACCAAGCTACTTTCAAGTAAAGCATTCCTTCTTGGGATTTCTTGGCCGGCCTGTTTTTCAAGGTAAACAAGATTAGCAGGAAAGTTTCTATAGCCTGCTCCAGCGTCCGGACTCCACTATAATCCTTTAGTGACTTACCTTGCCAGAACGCATAAAGGCGCAACTTCATTTCTTCCCGCTGTTCTTTTTTCCAGAGCATGTTCGAGACATCCTCATTAAAGGCAAAGCCACAAGCAGGGCAGATTATTATTTCGTAGAAAAGCGGATTAATTAACTTGTAATGATGGCAGAAATCGAAATCAATTTTCCCTATCTGAGCGTATTTAGATAAAACTTTCGGGGTCTCTATTTTTGTTTCACAGACCGGGCAAACGGCTTTTTTATAATATAGCATATCTTTATAATCAATCTCTTTTTCTTGTATATCCTTTTTTTCTTCGATATTTTTTTCAGCCTGTGCTAATTGCTCTTCTAACATTTCAGCAAAAATAAATTCCTCCGTTTCCCCCGAATCGCACTCTTGAGCATCAATTAATGTTTGTTCTTGTCTATCATTATTATTTTGTACCTGCTTATCATTAAAAACCCGGTCCTGTTTATCCATCTTAACAGAAGGATCAAGGCTTTGGTCACGTTGGCGGTCCGATAACCTGCGGTTGGTTTCGCTCAGTATCTTATTGCGAACATTAGACTGCCTCAGCCTCTTGCTTAACATCTCTATTACCTTTATCGCAGCCTTTGGGTTACTGTTTATAAAATCCAGAAAATCCTTTCGCTCAAGATAAGAAAGGACTGATTCCTCTAATGTCCTTGCCCCTGCCGAGCGCAACCCGCCGTCTAAAAGGCTCATTTCTCCTAAAAAATCCGATGGGCCAAGAGTCTGGATAGCAAACTCCTGGCCTGAAGACACCCCGGAATAGATTAGCACCTTTCCTGATAAAATAAGGTACAGACGAGTTCCTTTTTCTCCTTCATAAAAAATATTTGCATCCTTACCAAAACGCTCCAAACACATTTTCCCGGCCAACTCCTGCAGAGGACAATCTAAATCCTCGAAAAAAGAAACCTTCCTCAATATATTAGCTAGTATTTCTAAATTCATTGGCTATCACCTATCGAAAATATTCATTTTAATTATTATTCTATATTACTAAACTCTATTATTAAAGATTTTTTTGTTTTTTCGCTATTCTACATGCTTCAATTACAATAGCGCATTCTAAACGCTTCTTTTGCATTGCGCAGACCAATTCCTCCGGTTTCAAAATATCTCCGCTCGCATAGTAAGAATTTGCATGGCAACCACCTGAACAGTAAAGCTTCGCCCAACATCCACGGCATTCTTCTTTAGTAAATATGTTGACTTTCCCAAACTTTTCCACCAGAGTATTGTTATTTATACCCGTGTCGAGGCTTCCCATTATGAATTCAGGCTTCCCCACAAACTGATGACAGGGATAAAGGTCTCCCTCCGGTGTAACAGCGAGGTATCCGGTCCCGGCGCCGCAAGCTGCGATTCTTTTATACAAGCACGGACCTTTATAAATATTTACATTAAAATGATAAAACCTAAAAGGCTTTCCCTCTTTAATCCTCTCTATATATGCGCAGGCAAGCCGTTCATATTCGGCAAGAATTTCCGGAATGTGCTCTCTGCGGATGTGAAAATCCTCCCCTTTACCCACAACAGGTTCCATTGATATCTCATCAAATCCAAAATCGGCGAGATGCAGCACATCCCTTGAAAAATCCGTGTTTCTGGAAGTAAATGTCCCACGGATGAAGTAGCTTTTATCTTCTCTTGCATGGACCAGCTTCAATGCATTGCCGATTATTCTGTCATATGTACTCCGGCCTGCGGCATCATACCTTATCGCGTCATGAACTTCTTTCCGCCCGTCAAGGCTAATAACTACATTATCCATGTTTTCATTGATGTATTTTATTTTATCGTCGTCAAGAAGCGTACCATTAGTGGTAATTGTAAAGTTGATCTTCTTACCCGCGAGTGTTTCGATTCTCCTTCCATATTCCACAGTCTTTTTTACAACAGAAAAATTGAGCATCGGCTCGCCGCCGAAAAAATCTATCTCAATATTTTTTTTCTTTCCAGAGTTGTTAATAAGAAAATCCACGGCTTTAACAGCAACTTCCACCGGCATCAGTTTTCTCGCCGCCTTGTAATTTCCTTTAGACGCGAAACAGTATTCACACATGAGGTTGCAGTCATGTGCCACATGAAGACACAAGGCTTTAAGGCCATTATCAACGTCCATATTGTTTATAACATTGGCCGGATCTATTTCAGGGGAGAATAGAAGGCCTTTTTCTATAAGTGAGTTAATCTCCTCCCATATTTCCCTAATGTTTTCCGCGGAATACCTCCCCTGCAGCTCCTCGATTGCCTGATCACAGGTGAACGGGTTATTAAACCGATTCAACAAATCATATGCCACATCTTCCAAAACATGTATACTCCCACTGTTGCCATCCACAGCAATATTAAGTCCATTCATTGAATAAACATGAACCATCAGTCAACATCTCCAAATCAAATCATTCCTCAAGTATAATTTCATCACCTAAGTTTCATGAAACAAACCACCCTATTAATAATTACAATATCAGCTTTTTTTATTTTATCACCATATACCGGCCTGAACAATTAGAAAAATCCCTAAAGCGGAAGGCCCGGAGATATGGAGCGTCCCGAACAGCAAATAACAAACCCAGGTATGACCCGGGTTTGTTATTTAGTGTATTATAATATTGTTTAGTAGCAACTATGTTAATTAGCTAAATAATTAAATATATGACTTATTACAGCAACTTCTATATCGGTGAAGCCGTTGCTTAAAAAGCTGTAGTTCCCACCGTTAGTCACGAATATTACCCCGCAATTTTCGGCAGGATCAAAATACATATCACTTAATAAACCATATGCCTCACCTGCATGTCCAACGAGTCTCCGCCCCGCCAATTCGCCGGTGATGTGAAAAAACAATCCCATTTGTCTGAAAAAACCGCCTAAACCATTGCCGGACCACTGAATTTGGTGCATTAAATCTACTGTATCCTTGTTTAATATCCTTACACCGTTATAAACTCCGCCGTTCATATGGGCAATCATAAATTTCGCCAGATCTGTCACGCTGGCCCTTACCCCTCCCGCGGGCCCAATATAATAATTACCCAGCGGCAAACCGTATTCTCGCTTGTGAGGTATTTCACCTTCCTGATAGTTGTCAGCAGTGGGAACAATACTGCCGTCGCCGGCAAACCGGTAAAGAACGGCAATGTCATCGATATTAGCTATATCCGCCACATCGTAAGCGGCATCCATTCCCAACGGCTTGAATATGTGGTTAATGGCATATTGGTCAAAATATTCACCGGAAATTTTTTCTACCAGACAGGCTATAATTCCCGCGCAAAAATTTGAGTAATTGAAATTCGTGCCCGGCCTGTAATCACCCCAAGTAAGGTCGCTGTAAGCAGTCCCGCTACGATCTAAAAGATCCTTTAAGAGAGGCGGGTTTGCCGAGTTCAAAGCTTTAATATAACCTCCCTGGCCGCTTCCGTCCAAAATACTGGACGTATGTGTAAGCAACATTCTAAAAGTAATTTTATCATTAGGATAATAAGGATTTCTGACCTCAAACCCCAGATAATCACTGATATCATCATCAAGTCCCAACTTGCCCTGTTCCCAAAGTTGCATTAACGCAGTGGCAGTAATGGTCTTGGAAACAGAAGCCAACCTGTAAATTGTATCAGGGGATGCCTGCTTATTTCTTTCCAGATCTGACCAACCATAACCATTAGACCAAATTATTTTACCGTCTTTAACAAATGCCGCTGAAATTCCGATCATGTTATATTTATTCATTTCCGCCAAAATAACATTATCAAGTTTACTATTTACATTATTATAAGAAATATTTTGCCGGGAAATAGCATCCGCTGATAATTCTAATGCATCCGCCATTAGAATACGTGTATTGGATAAATAGATAACCAAATAAAATACTAACAACATAATTATTAATGGTTTTTTATTTAATAATTTCCTGATAATAACCAATCACTCCTCACATTTTTTATACTATTATAACTATTAAACATGATCATTTCTTGAACAAACAAGCAATAATGTTCGAAATATTATTAGATTATAAAAGCATTGAACAATATTCATGCTTTTTAAGATAAGTACAAATATTTTTTATAATACCCAGCTAAAGGCAAAAAACAATTGGTTAACATTACTTTACCTTGTCCCATTACTATGTTAAAAAAGATCGCCCCTTGTGTAATGAATATAAAGCACTTGGGGCAATCTTATTAGATAAGGTGGTGATCAAAATGTCCCGGCCGAAATTCAAACGGCTACCGAGACATATAGGGATTATCCCGGATGGCAACAGGAGATGGTCGGTAAATAACGGGATCCCGAAGGAAGCCGGGTATGAAAGAGGACTGAAACCCGGTCTCATGCTGTATGAAATATGCCTTGAGTTAGGCATCAAGGAGCTGACTTTTTACGGTTTTACGCAAGACAATACGAAACGTCCGGCGGTCCAGCGGGAAGCATTCCAAAAGGCATGCGTTGACGCTGTAAAAATGCTCTCAAACAGGGACGCGTCGCTGCTTGTTAGCGGCGATTCATCCTCACCGCTATTTCCCGCGGAACTGACGCCGTATTTAAAAAGGCATATTTTTGGGAAGGGCTTGATCAACATAAACTTTTTAGTGAACTATGGATGGAGGTGGGACTTGAATTACGCTTTTAAATCAAACAATGGAAACCTTGCCGGAGCAATCGCCTCGTCAGATATATCACGCGTCGACCTCATTATTCGCTGGGGCAGCCGCCGGAGGCTCAGCGGGTTCTTGCCCGTCCAATCAATATACGCCGACTTTTATGTTGTAGATGAATTATGGCCCGATTTCGCGCCGGAACAGTTTTATGAGGCGCTTAGATGGTATGAAATACAGGACGTGACCCTTGGCGGCTAGTTATTTATCCGCCAAAATTCCGTAAAAATAAATGGTAAACAGCGAACGGATGGTTTTTTCAATTGAAAAGTTGTTTTCCATTATAAAGGCCGGATTAATTACCGCTTCGATACCGGCCAGCAAAGCTGTAGTTATTATTATGGGTTCTATGTTCTTAAAATAACCTTTCTCGTTGCTTGATAAAAAACTATCGAACACTTGCTGGATCTTTCCCGCGCGAAACTGCTCAATTCTATCCCACAGGTGGGGGTAATGCTTTTGCAGATCATGCAGGGCGAACGGCGGGATCATCTCGATAATTTGAGGAATCACCTTAACTATGTCCATAATTTTTTCGATCGGGCTTCCCGAAGAATCCAACACCTGCTGAACTCTTTGTTTGAGAATATTCATTAATTCTTCAAGCATGATAATAATTATTTCTTCTTTACTATTGAAATAGCGGTAGATAGTCCTTTTACTCACTCCGGCATGCGCGGCTAACTCATCCATCGTCACGCCGGAAAATCCCCGCGTCGCGGCCAGTTCTTTAAAAGCAGCTACGATCCTTTGCCTGTAGTCCATTACCACACCACCCGAAATTAAAAAATTCTACGCGATTTTTTTCTTAAACTTGATAATACTCAGAGACATCAGGACGACGGAAAAAACCAACAATGCCGCGACCTGGGGAATCAGATACTGGAAGCCGATCCCCTTTAATACAATGCCCCGGATTATGGTCAGATAATAAGTAAGGGGAATCAGGTTCCCGATATATTGAATAATCAAGGGCATGGCTTCCCTGGGGAACATGAAGCCGGACAGCAAAATGCTCGGCAGGAGGATAAAAAACGACATCTGAAAGGCCTGCATTTGGTTTCTGGCTATGTTTGAAATAAAAATGCCAATCCCCAGTGACGCTGTAATAAAAAATAAGGTTAGCACATAAAGTTCCAGCAAACTGCCGCGTATGGGCACTCCAAACACAATCGCCCCTACCAGGAGAGCGACGGTAATCTGAACGTAGCCGAGAACAATATACGGGATTACTTTACCGATCATTAATTCATACGATCTTACCGGAGTAACCATCAATTGTTCCAGCGTACCCCTTTCGCGTTCCCGGACGATCCCCATGGAGGTCATCATAACCATGGTCATAGTTACAATGATCCCCAGGATGGCGGGGACCATGTAATAGGCGGTAATGCCGTCGGGGTTATACCACGGACGCACCCTGATATCATAAGGCACATTCTGCACACCGGCCTTCTGGACTATGATATTTTGTGATTTTAACAACCCTATTGAATTGGCTATGGAAATGGCGGAATTCGATACCATGCTGTCGCTGGCGTCTACCAGCACCTGTACCGGCGCCGTATCGCCCCGCCTTAATTTTTCGGCAAAATCAGCAGGGAAAATGATCCCTGCTTTTGCTTTGCCGCTGTCGATCATCTTCGTTATTTCATCATAGCTCCTTGCCGTTTGAGTAACGTCAAAGTACCCGGAAGCAGTGAAGGAATCCAGGAGGTCCCTGCTTTCATAAGACATGGACTGATCAAATACAACAGTGGATATGTGCTTCACTTCAGTTTGAATGGCAAAACCGAACAAGAGCAACTGCACCAGGGGAAGCATGAAGACCATGCCGAGGGTCAGCCGGTCCCTTTTCATTTGCAAAAACTCTTTTTTCAGGATTGCCAGCATTCTGCTCATCTAGGATACCTGCTTTCTTTGCGATTTGGCCAGGGAGATGAATATGTCTTCCAGGGAAGGCGTAATAATTTGGGCTGTTGCCCCGGTATACCGGTCAAATGCCTCCACATCTTTATCGGAGCCCAGCAAGACGTGCAGGAGCGGCCCGTGGATGGAGCAGTCTTTAACAAAAGAAAGCCCCTCCAGGTCTTTCATCCTGTCCATGGCGTCAGGCAGCTCCACTTCCACCATACATCCTTCTAGAACCTTACTTTTCAGGCTGTCCGGGGTATCATTGGCAATCAGCCTTCCCTCGGTAATGAAAGCGATATTGTGACACCTTTCCGCTTCATCCATAAAATGAGTGGTAACCATAACTGTTGTCCCCTCGTTGGCCAGCTTTTGAATAATCTTGAAGAACAGCCGCCTGCTGGTAGGGCTGATCCCGCTGGTGGGCTCGTCCAGAAACAATAAGGACGGGCGGGATATAATGGCGCAGCCCAAGGCCAGCCGCTGTTTCCAACCGCCGCTCAAGTTGGCGGCCAGTTCATTTTCCCGGCCGCCCAACCGGGCCATTTCCACCATCCCGGCAATTCTATTTTTTCGATCGTGATAGGGTACGCTGTACATCCCCGCATAGAAAGCCAAGTTTTCATACACGGTCAGATCGTCATAAAGGCTGAATTTTTGAGACATATAACCTATTTTTTGTTTTATTTTTTCCGATTCCCGGGCCAGGTCATAACCGAGCACGGAACCGGAGCCCGATGTAGGCTCCAGGATCCCGCACAGCATTTTCATCGTGGTGGACTTCCCTGAACCGTTAGGCCCCAAAAAACCGCATATTTCACCTTGTTTGATATTTATTGTTATCTTGTCGACAGCGGTAAAGGAACCGAAAACCCTGGTAAGCTCATGGGTGGTTACTGCATATTCCATTAAACCACCTCTTTTTCCGTCATGGAAACAAAAATATCCTCCATTGAGGGGCGGATCTCTCTAAGCTGGTAAATTACTATATCTTTTTCTGAAAGCAGGTTGACAATTACAGTTCTCGCCGGTTCAATTTCATTTACCACCACATGGTATTTGTCGCCATAAAATCCGGCGTCAATCACTTCCGGCAGATCATTGAGAAAATCCAGATCCCGCGCGCCGGCCTTTAGCTCCAGGATCCTGTACTGGTATTTATTTTTTAGACTTCCGGGTTGGCCGGCAGACACTATTTTCCCCCTGTCCATAAAAGCAACTCTTTTGCAGAGTTCGGCCTCATCCATATGTGGAGTGGATACGACTATGGTCATGCCTTCCTTATTCAAGCGGTATAATATCTTCCAAAACTCCTTGCGGAATTCCGGGTCGACCCCATAGGTCGGTTCATCAAGGATCAACATGGCCGGCCTGGCCACGAGAGCGCAGGTCAGGGCCAGTTTTTGCTTCATTCCCCCGGAAAGATTGTCGGCAAACCGGGATTTAAAACTAATTAAGCCGGTAATACGCAATATTTCGTCAGCGCGTTGTTTGATCGTGCTGCTGTCAAGTTTATACAATGCTCCAAAGAAGCTTATATTCTCCATCACCGTCAGGTCGCCGTAAAGACTGAACTTTTGGGGCATGTAGCCGAAAACTTCCTTTGCCAGGTTAATCTTGCCGCTGGTGGGGGTGATTATGCCGCAAAACATCCGCATCAGGGTTGTTTTACCGGCCCCGTCCGGCCCGGCCAGACCCAGGATCTCCCCCCTGCAGACCTGCAAATCAATCCCGTTGACCGCGGTAAGACTGCCGAAAGCCTTGGTCAAAGCTTCCGTTTCAATCATTCTGTTTACGAACATTTCATTCATTTCATCACCTCTAATCAATGGTGACGTCGGCAGGCATTCCGGGTTTTAAAATACCATTTTCATTATTTATCCTGATTTTCACTGCAAAAACAATATTAGTGCGTTCTTTTTTAGTCTGAATCGTTTTCGGCGTAAATTCACCCTGGGAGGCTATTTCTTCAATAAAACCTTTATATTCCGCGGCGCTCCCGCTCACCGTGAACCGGACTTGCTGCCCCAGTTTTATTTTGGGCAGGTCGTCGGTCGGGAGGTAGACTTTTATCCACATATCATTTAAATTAGCGACTGTGGCTATCGAAGCCCCGGCCTGAATATATTCGCCCTCTTCAAAATTTTTGGTAAGCACTACTCCGTCTATCGGGCTGGTGATCAGGGTATCTTCCAATATCGCGTCTGAAGCTTTTAATATTGCGCCGCTACGTTCCACTTCAGTACGGGCGGCCTCGATCTGGTCCGGTCTGCTGCCGGATTCCAAAAGGCTTAATTTCGACTTGGCCGACTCCGGCTGGTTTTGGGATTGCTGCAATGCCGTCTCTGATTTTTCCATTTCAGATTTAGATATGGCGCCTTCTTGATACAGGACCGAAACTCTGCTATAGTCTTTGCTGGCTTTGTCATAATTAACTTGGGCCGTGCTGACAGCGGTCTCCGCGTCTTTGATTTCCTGCCACCTGGCTCCTGAAGCGAGATCGGCCAATTGCTCCTCAGCTTTTATTATTCCAAGGGCGTCCCTTTCCCTCTGGGCAATTAAATCGTTGCGTACAATTTCTGCCACCAGTTGGTTCTGATTTACCGGATCGCCGGCGTCAAATCTGATATTTCGCAGGGCGCCGGGCAGTTTAGCCCGCAATTCTACCTTTGTAGCCTCAATAGTACCCGTGGCCTGCAAGCCGGAGGGTTGCTCCTTGCCGTATTTCGTATATCCCCAATATGCGCTGGCACAAAGCAGCACAATCAAAAACACAAATACAATTTTCTTTTTCAAAATACTCCCCCCGTTTATCAGACTATAACTAGTTAACCGGCCAAGGAGTAAACTATTGCTACTGCCACAGTTTACCTATAATCAATATACCACCCGGCAGGACATCTGGCAATTATTTTTTGCAATAGTATAAGTCATATTTTTTCAATTGATCATGTTCCAGGGTGGCAATACGGCAACCCCCGGCATAACCTGTAGTCAAAAAGCCGGGGGTGCGGTAATGGACATTGAAGTAATCGCGGTTTCAAAACAAAAAGGCATGCAGGAATTTAATACTTTCCCCCGGGCGGTCTACCGTGATTCTTTCATGGCGCCTTCTTTCCCTATGTTCGGGCAGTCACAGTTCAGCCCTCTGTTTGGCAGGATAGAGGCTCAACCTTTCCTGGCGGTAAGAAACGGCCACCCGGTAGGGCGGGTCGCCGCCAGCGTCCACAGCGCCTATCACGGCGGGAAAACCGGTTTTTTCGGTTATTTTGAATCACTGAACGACCCCGCGATTGCCGCTGCTCTGATAAATGCGGCGGTTCGCTGGCTGTCCGCTAATGGCATATCCCGTATGATCGGCCCGGTTGACCTGACTCCCCATGAGCGTTTAGGATTATTGGCGGAAGGTTTCAGCGGCCACCACCACCCCGGCACGCCTCATAATCCGCCTTATTACGCAAACCTCCTGGCACAATGCGGCCTGGAAACAGAAATAAACCTCTACGCGTATCATTATGACTTGCACCGGCCCTTTCCGGAAAGGTTGAAGAGGGTAGCGAACCGCGCCGGCCGGATAAAGCAGTTGCGTATAAGAGAAATAAATTTTAATAATTTAGCCGGCGAAGGTGAGATGTTTTCTCAAATCCACAACTCTTCCATGAACGAAGGCTGGGGCTTCGTTCCCCTTTCCCCGGAGGAAGGTTCCGCAATATGGCAAAGACTGAAGGGCTTTTCCGATCCGGGCTTAATCTTAATCGCGGAAATTTGCGGGAACCCGGCCGGCCTATGCCTGGCGCTATACCCCACAAAAAAGCTTTTTTTTCTGCACCTGACCGGCCAATTAACCGCGCGGCTGGCTGTTCTGGCAGTGCCGCCCAGGTACCGTTTCAAGGGGCTGGAAGCAGCCCTCATTCTGGAATGTCTCAAGCAGGCCCGCAGAAAAGGAATTTCCAGCATGGAACTTTCCCTGATAGCCGAAAACAACCCAATGATGAACCGCATTATTCAAAACATGGGGGGTATAAAAAGGAACAGGTTATACAGAATCTACCGGTCAGACGCAAACTAACATCATGGCGCTTTTACACAGGCAGGCCGGCGCGAACTTAAGCCGGCGCCGGCCCGCCTATTATTATGGAATAATTTATTATGGACATAAGTCCGTGGTTGTGAGTAAAATAAAACGGAATAATTAGCTTAGGAGGTATCATTTTATGTTCAAAAAATGGACAAGTCTGTTAGCGGCGGCTGTTATACTGTTAGCGCTGTCCGGGTGCGCCCGCGGCATAAACGTGTTCAAAGAGCTGGGGGTCGGCAACAAAGACATTCCAAGCTATGAAGTCAGCAGCGAAATAACTGACAAGAATCCCCCCGAAATACTATGGTCGGCAGTGGAAGCCAAAGATATTGATGAGAACCAGGCCAAGCAGATCCAAGCCGATTACATTAACAAAAAGTTAAAAGAAAATGGCTATAAAAGCATTCAGATAATTGTTAACGTGAAAAATAACCAATATACCGCCCAGTATGTACAGGATGAACAGGCACTGAAAAACACTGTTCCCGGCGCGCCGGCGCCCCAAAAGTACCCGGCAATTATTTACCAGAAGAAGCCGTAACAGCTTTATTATCCGTTGTCAGCCGCATTACGCGGCGCTTACCAACTCCGCCTTTTAGGATTTCCACAAAGCTTAAACAGCTGAAAAAGGAGGCTCGCCATGACATATTTGGAAAATAACGGAGCCGGGGCAAACAATCGGGCAGACGAGCGCCGGCGTATGGTCGAGGACCAGCTTATTTCCAACGGTATAACCAACAAGGCCGTCATTCAAAGCATGCTGACAGTGCCCCGGCACTGCTTCGTTTCCACCCGGCTGCAAGCCTATGCTTATTATGATTGCCCGCTTCTAATCGGCGAGGGGCAGACCATCAGCCAGCCCTATATCGTTGCCCTAATGGCCGATGCCCTGGAAACAACATCTGCGGACCGGGTTTTAGAAATCGGAACCGGGTCCGGCTATGCGGCGGCGGTCCTTTCACGGCTGGCGTCCATGGTCTATACCGTCGAGCGCCACGAAAGCCTGGCTAGTGAAGCCCGGTCGCGTTTTCAAGCTTTGAAATATGCCAACATCCGGGTCCACACCGGTGACGGGACAAAAGGTTGGCCCGAAGAAGCGCCTTTTGACGGGATCGTGGTAGCGGCCGGAGCGCCTGAAGTCCCAAAATCTTTGGGCGATCAGCTTAAACCGGGAGGGCGGCTCGTGATTCCGGTTGGTGAAAGAGGCTCCCAGGAACTGCTGCGAGTGCGAAAAAAAGCTGATAACAGCTTCACCCGGGAATACCTGGGAGCTGTTCGATTTGTTCCGCTTATTGGCGAAGAAGGCTGGAACGGGCGCCTCAAGTAAAGCTCCGCATGAAATTCAACACAAAAGCCGGCTGAAAGTACCGGCAGGCTGAAAAAACATGGTTTAGACCGCTCCGGCAGGATTAATCAGATATTGGAGAATTAATTAATACGTGCTTTCAGCCTTTTTACCGCCTGCTCCAGCCCGTCAAGAGTCAACTCAAACATGGGAAACAGCATACGGACCATAGTGATTGTATATGCCCCGAAGTTCAGATGCACATCCCACCATTGGGGCGGAACCGGGTTTAGCCAAACAACATGCTTAAAATGATTGGCCAAGCGCTCCAGCCAGACCAGCCCCGGCTCATTATTCATATTATCCCAATCGATAGCCCCGCCCACCATGGTAAGTTCACTGGGAGCCATACTGGCGTCGCCTACAATAATCAGCCGGTATTCCGGATCAAGGTTGCGCAATAAATCATAAGTTTTAACTGCATAACGCGAAGTACATGCCGGATTTTCATAGATATTTTCATAAACGCAGTTATGAAAAAAATAAAATTTTAAATCTTTAAAATGAGTCGAGCGGTTGACTGCGCTGAACAACTGGCTGCAAAGGTCGGTGTAAGGGTCCATTGAGCCGCCGCAGTCCATCATAAGCGCTACTTTCATGGTATTTTTGCGGGAGCGGTCCCATACGAGTTCCAGAGTGCCAGCATTCCGGCAGGTAGCGTCGATAGTACCGTCCAGATCCAACTCGTCCTTCAGCCCTTCATTGCGGCTGGTCAACTGGCGCAGTTTACGCAAAGCCACCTCAAACTGCCTTACCCCGAGGGTCTCATCGCTGCGGTATCCCCGGTAACGCCGCTCGGCGGCCACCTTAACAGCCGAACGGTTGGTCGATTTGCCTCCGATGCGCACCCCTGCCGGATTATAGCCGCCATGCCCGAAAGGTGACCTGCCGCCGGTCCCAATCCACTTGGAACCGCCGTGGTGCTCCCCGTCCTGTGTTTTCAACCTTTCTTCAAGCTCACGGCGCAATTTTTCCAGATCCCAATCCTGGAACTGCTTCCGGTCTTCCGGGGATATCATTAAGGGAGGCAACTCGTTCTTCAGCCATTCCAATGCCTGCTCTACCACATCAACCGGTGTCTCTATACCTTTAAAGTAGTTTTGAAAGGCCAGGTCGTAACTATCAAAGTGGGTTTCACTCTTAACCAGAACCGACCGGGCCAGGTAGTAAAACCCGCTCAAGCTGGAAAAAGCCAGGCCCATGCCCAATGCTTCCATCAGGGTCATCCATTCAGTCAGGGAAACCGGAACTCCCACCCTTTTCAGCTCATAAAAGAAATTAACGAACACGGGGCATCACCCCCATAAAGTTTGGCCTAAATTCTTGGTTTTGGACGGGCCTTGAGCGCGGAGCCGGTTTAATATCGCGTCAAAGTCCTGGTTCTTTTTGATTAGGACCCCCAACAAGGGTATTTCCCTGCGGATCTTTTCCAAACTAACCCCGCCAACGGCCAGTGCCTGTATCCAGTCAAGCAGTTCACTGGTACTCGGCTTTTTCTGCAGTCCGGGCAGGCTCCTGATCCAGTAAAATGCTTCCATCGCCTCACTGATAAGTTTGCCCTCAAGGTCCGGATGATGCACATGCACGATGTCTGTCATCATTTCCGGGCCGGGGAAATTGATATAGTGGAATATACACCTTCTTAGAAAGGCGTCCGGCAATTCTTTCTCAGCATTACTGGTAATAATCACGGCCGGCCGGTGCTTGGCTGTAACCGTCACACCGGTTTCCGGGATATAAAAACTCATCATGTCCAATTCCCATAGCAGGTCGTTAGGGAATTCCAGGTCGGCTTTGTCTATCTCATCTATCAGCAGTACAACCGGTTTCTCAGAGAGAAAAGCCTCACCCAGTTTTCCCATTTTTATATACTGGCTGATATCTGAGACGTCATGATCTCTAAACTGGCTGTCATAGAGCCTTTGGACGGTATCATAAATATACAGCCCGTCCTGTGCCTTAGTAGTTGACTTGATATTCCAGATAACCAAGCTCAGGCCCAATCCTTCGGCAATACTCCTGGCCAGCATGGTCTTGCCGGTGCCCGGCTCTCCCTTAATCAATAAAGGCCGGCCCAAGGCTATGGAAACATTGACGCTGTTCCTAAGATCTTCAGAGACGATATAATCCGCCGTACCCTTGAATTCTTGCAACTCTACTTGCATTTATTCCCCTCCTCAGCAAAAAAAAATTGCCGTAGCCCTCAGAAAAATCACCAAACCTACGTCTCTCAGGGAATTCCTGAAGACACAGACCAAGGGTTTCCGGCAAAGCTCCTATGTCCAATAAAACTACTCGCCTTTAAACCCGGCTTTACGCTTTTCCAGGAAAGCGCTCATTCCTTCGGTTTGGTCGGCAGTTGAAAAGATCACGCCAAAAAGGTCGGCTTCTATATTAAAGGCCTTTTCCTGATCCATATTTAGTCCCTGGTTAATAGCTTCCTTAGTAAACCTTACGCCAACCGGCCCCATCGCAGCGATGCGTTTGGCTATCTTCTTACACTCATCCAGTAATTCCCCGGCTGGAACGACCTTACTGACCAAACCAATCCTTAACGCTGCTTGGGCGTCATAAATATCGCCGGTGAAAAGCATCTCTTTAGCAATGCCCGGGTTCACCAGCCGGGCCAGGCGCTGGGTACCGCCGAAACCGGCCATGATCCCCAGGCTTACTTCCGGCTGGCCGAATTTTGCCTTCTCGGAGGCTATGCGGATATCGCAGGCCATAGACAGTTCGCAGCCCCCGCCAAGGGCAAAGCCGTTTACCGCGGCTATCACTGGTTTTGGCATGTCCTCAATCTGGCTGAACACATATTGGCCATGGCGGCTGAATTCCTTTGCTTGCACAGGAGTCAGGGATAGCATGTAGGCGATGTCCGCGCCAGCTACAAAAGCTTTATCACCGGCGCCGGTTAAAATAATTGCACGTACCCCCTGGTTGGCGGCTAACTCAGCCATGGCATCACTCAACTCTGTGAGGGTCTCATTGTCAAGAGCGTTTAATGCTTTGGGCCGGTTGATACTCACCATCGCAATCTCGTTATCAAACTCCACTAAAATATTATTCCACGCCATTACTATACCTCCGTCCGGTTAGTATTGGTAGAACCCTCTGCCAGTCTTACGTCCAAGCCATCCGGCGGCCACGTATTTGCGCAGCAATGGACAGGGCCGGTACTTTGAGTCACCCAGACCATCGTGCAACACTTCCATGATTGACAGGCAGGTGTCCAACCCGATCAAATCGCCCAGCGCAAGGGGCCCCATCGGGTGGTTCGCGCCAAGTTTCATTACCTGGTCTATGGCTTCCGGTGAAGCAACGCCTTCATGCAGGCAGTATATTGCCTCATTGATCATCGGTATGAGTATGCGGTTTACCGCAAACCCCGGCGCGTCATTCACTTCCGCGGGGATTTTACCCATTTTTTCGCTGGCGGTTTTTACGATGTCAAAGGTTTCATCAGATGTTGCCAGGCCACGTATAATTTCGACCAGCTTCATTACGGGCACAGGGTTCATAAAATGCATGCCGATTACTTTATCCGGCCGTTTAGTGAAGGCGGCTAATTCAGTGATGGGCAGCGAGGAGGTGTTTGTAGCGAAGATTGCTTCCGGCTTGCAAACGGAATCGAGTTCCTGGAAGATTTTTATCTTAATTTCCATTTTTTCAATGGCGGCCTCAATCACAAGGTCGCAATCCTTGGCGTCCCCCAGGCTAGTGGAAGGGGTCAGCTTTTTCATGAGCGCTTCCTTGCCTGCTTCGTCAAGACGCCCTTTACTTACATCTTTCGAAAGGTTATTGTCAATCATACCAATGCCTTTATTAACAAACGCATCATTAATGTCATTAATGATTACATCATAGCCGGCGGCGATAGATACCTGAGCAATACCTGAACCCATCTGGCCGGCGCCAATTACCATTATTTTCTTTATTTCCATATAATATCCCCGGTTTCTGAAACCTAAACAAAATGATTTTGCTTAGATTATTTTCCCGTCCGACAAAACGGGAGGCGGGTCACAGGATTCAATTGCCGGGCTATGGACAATTGTGGCATTATGAGGCCGGTTCCGCCCGGAAGGGGGTTGCCCCACCGCCTGGCTGATTCGACCTCCGCGCCCGGCTTCCACCGCTTAGCTAAAGCGGCGCGTCATCGGATGTAACCGCCAAGAAACCTTTTCCTTTCCAAATTCATTTTGTTGTGAAGGACTAATTAATATTTTCCACGATCATCGCAACGCCCTGGCCGCCGCCGATGCATAGCGTGGCTAAGCCGTAACGCCCGCCCCGCCGCTTCAATTCGTAAAGCAATGCCGTTAAGACCCTCGTCCCGCTGGCGCCAATCGGGTGCCCAATAGCGATAGCGCCGCCGTTCGGGTTCACCTTGTCCATCGGCAGTTCAAGGCCGCGGATACAAGTTAAGGCTTGGGCGGCAAACGCTTCATTGGCTTCGATTACGTCAAAGTCGGCCACGGTAAGCCCCGCTTTGGCCATAGCTTTCTTGCTGGAGGGAATCGGGCCGGTGCCCATATAAGCGGGATCCACGCCCGCCGTGGCAAAAGATTTGACCACAGCCATGGGTTTTAATCCCAGTTCATTTGCTTTATCGGCTGACATCACCACGGTCGCGGCAGCGCTGTCATTAATCCCGGAGGCGTTTCCGGCGGTAACTGTGCCACCTTGCTTGAATACTGTGGGAAGTTTGGCCATCGCCTCTACTGTGGTGCCCCGGCGGGGTAATTCGTCTGTGTCAAAATACACGGGGTCACCTTTTTTCTGGGGAATCGGCACCGGCATTATTTCGTCTTTAAATCTTCCGGCATCAATGGCCGCGATGGCTTTATTATGGCTGTCCACCGCTAACTGGTCCTGATCTTCCCTGGATATACCATATTTTTCAGCCAGGTTTTCGGCGGTCACGCCCATATGGATGTTGCCAAAAGCGCACCACAAGCCGTCTTTTACCATGACGTCGGTAATAGTGCCGTCGAACATCCGGTAGCCCCATCTGGCCTTATCCAGGACATATGGCGCGGCGCTCATATTTTCCATGCCGCCCGCCACGATTATATCAGCTTGTCCGGACATGATCTGCTGGGCAGCCAGCATAACAGTTTTCAGCCCGGAGCCGCAGAGAACATTCACCGCATAGGCCGGCGTCTCAATGGGAAGGCCGGCTTTCAAAGCGGCTTGGCGGGCGGGGTTTTGCCCGAGGCCTGCCTGAAGCACATTGCCCATAATTACTTCTTCAACTTGTTCGCCGCCGATACCGGCCCTCTTCAATGCTTCGGCGATGACCATTCCGCCCAGTTCAACAGCAGGAATATTCTGCAGCGAACCGCCAAATTTACCCACCGCGGTGCGAACTGCACTAACGATTACAACTTCCTTCAATTATTTCACCCTTTCTCTAAAATCAGCAAATTGCCCGACCCGCTGACAAATAAAAAGTATGCGACAGCCAATTATCATTTGCTTAAAATTTTCTTGATTTCTTCAGTTGGTATGGGCACTACTTCAAAGAGACCGCCGGCAATGCCGCAGCAGCCGGCTACTTTAAAGATACCGGTCTTTTTGTCTTTATTGACCGCCACGATGCGCCTGGAAGAGCCCGTCCCGGCCGTGTGCCGGATGGAGCCGGAAATACCGCAAGCGAAATATACAAGTATTCCTTTTGTGCTTATTTTTCACCTCCCTTAGATCACATTTGCCTCTTCCCGCAACAGCCGCGCATTCCAGCGGCAACTTGGGACGCTTCGCCGGGAACAATCTAACCCGCGGCTTTAGCGCAGGGAAGGAAGCAAGTTTTACATTCTTCGGCTTAATGTTATTTAATATTTCCAGCCTATACAATTTTTAACTGCTAAAAACACCTCCCACACCGGCCATTGGAAACACTAATAACTACACACATTATTTTACTTATCTTTGGAGCAAAAGTCCATGCTAAAAATTGGTGTGTCTATACCGTTCAAAATTATCATGATAATCAAAATTAATCCCCCGTAATGAGCTATAGCAATATTTGACCTGGACCATGAGGACTATAAAAATGGTCAAATTTCAGACAACACATCTGTAATGACCGGCATCATTTTTGTTTTCGCCATAGACTTGTCAAAATA
>MVRN01000063.1 GCA_002067965.1 Pelotomaculum sp. PtaU1.Bin035 | reverse complement strand
TTATTAAACGCCTTCTCCGGACCGATCCGGGAAGCCCAGCAGCAGGGTACACTGGAGGCGCTTTTTGCGGCGCCGATCCCGGTGCTGTCAACCATGATATTTTCCGGCCTTTACCAGATAATACACGCATTATCAGAGATGTTTATCTATTTTATCTTAGGAGTATTTATCTTTAAGATGTCCCTTGCATATGCCAATATCGGGGGAGCTTTGTTGGTTTTATCGCTGTCAATTATTTCTTTTGCCGTTCCCGGCTTGCTTGCGGCTTGCTTCGTGCTTGTTTACCACCGGGGGAACCCGGTAAACTGGGTGTTGAACAGCATTTCCTGGCTTTTGTCCGGCACCCTGTATCCGGTGTCCGTATTGCCGGGTTGGCTGCAAAACATTTCGGTATTTTTACCCTTAACCCATTCTCTGCAGGCGATTAGGCTTACGTTCTTACAAGGGGCCTCCATTAAGGATGTCGCATGTAATTTGCTGGCTCTTATGGTTTTCTCCGCTGTGATGTTGCCCGCTGCCGTTATCTTGTTTTACATCGCTATAAAAAAGATTAGACAAGAAGGCAGCGTTTCCCACTATTAATTACTTAACCCGGCAGCTGAGACAGACCTGGTTGCTGTCCTCATTGGCTGCCGGAGAATCATCAAATGCCCTGATATTGAAATAATAAGTCTGTCCGGGGGTAAGATCTTTAATAATCGCTTGATACGGGTAGATGCCCGGGCCGACACCGCCGGCGTAACCATCGCCGACTGCGGGATCTAAAACTATTCGCTTGGCCGTGGTCAACTTGGGATCGTTTCTAAAGTCGAAAGGCTCGGTCTGGTAGTACAAGGCATAACCGACCCGGTTTGAATCAAGGGCCACGTCCCAACGCACCGTGGCGCATCCCCGGCCGGCGGCAGCTTCCTGAATGCCGGTCCTCGGCGACGGCTTACCCGGCGGCCAGGCATTGGCATTGTATGTGCTGCTCCATTCCGGCGGTGATGAATCCGTCAAGTCTGCGTGGTCCATGACAAAAGTATTGGCCAGGTCGATCCCGGCATTGGTTATATAGTGCCGGAACCCGGCGGACTGTGCTTCCTCGATGTCTTCAATGAGCGAGTCGTAACCCAGGCTGGAACTGCCGAGCAGAGTGTCTGTGGACATTTTGTCCGGCGGCCCTTCGGCGTAGCCCAGCGACAACACTTCAAACCCGTCCGCCCGGTTTGCCTCAGCCATGAGCTTGGGCGCGTAGTTATACTTGTTGTCGGGGAAGAAGGTTTCACTATACTCTTCAAAATTGTTGGAGTTGAGCCGGTAGCTCTCAAAGAGGACCAGGTCTATATACGGCCTGGTGGTGTATTTATAGTGCTCTTGGCGCGGGTCAAAGAAAAACAGGCCCCTGTTTTGCAGCACCAGCTTATTTGGGTAGGTATCGCGCACTTTTTTGATGAATTCAACAAAGCCCGGCGTGGTCCACTCAAATTCCGACTGGTTCGGGCTGTTTTGATCGGTATAGTAATTAGGAGCGCAGGTATCGACGGTGTCCAAAAAAACTCCGTCCAGCCCCAGACCGCGCCCGTAGCCGGTGGTCAGCAACTCCGCAAGACCGGAAATATGGTCGGCTCCGTCCTTGGTCATATTATTGACAACTTCAAACCATGCCGGGTCACCGGCGTTGACAAAAGCGGCCTTGAAGAAAGCGTTTGTATCCGGCTTGCCGTCCATGTTGTTGTCATCCAGGTACCATGAAGCGAACCCGCTGCCGCTTGGTGAAGGGTCGCCAAGCAGGTCATTTTCCGGCAATGGCGCCCCGCCGTTCGGGTGGGGGCCGCGCGGGTCGACCCTCGGGCCTGTCCCGTCGCCGGTAAACCTGGGGTCCGCTTTCATTTGCTCGGCGCTTAAACCAACTGTACGCAGGTCTTCTCCAATGGAAATATACCCGAGAACAAGCACATCGTCCGCGGGACTTAGCGGGTCCACACCTTTCTGGATTTCTTCAACCTGCCGCCGGGTCAGGTTTGCCTGCCCCGTATGTAGAATAACCAGATCGTAAGTTTTGGCCAACGCTATAATATTGCCGTCAACATATCCATAATAAATCATGTAAGACGAGACGCTGCCGGCTTCCCCTTTAGACAGCGCGCCGCTGTCTTTATATTTGCTGGTTATTGTCACGGTTTGGCTTGGTCCATCCCAGTCAACTCTGGCTTCCAGCGCCTCACTGACAAAGCGCAGGGGTACGAGCGTGCGGTCATTCATTATTGTTGGAGGCACTTCGAGGTATACCGGCTGGTTGTTTTTGAACGCCGTTTTGTTGTCAATCTGCAGCTTGATCAACGTGACACCTCTAGCGGCGGTTACTGTTTTTGTATCTTCATCCCATGTAACATTGGCTCCAAGTGACTGGAAGACAGCCCGCAACGGGACTAGAGTGCGTCCTTCAACAATAACGGGCGGCACGTCAAACGTCATCAACTGGCCGTCCAGGAATACCCGGGGATGCTCCTGGGCCGCTCCGGCAGGGCTGTTAATAAAACCGTTTAACGTCAGCATAACGAGAAACAGCAGAATGGTATAAAAAAACTTACCCATTGAAACAACTCTCCTTATAATCATAAATATTCTTATTATCCTTGTTTACCCGCGTTTGGCGGCAGTTTGCCGGGTTCTTGACGCGAATTCAGTATAAATAACACAGGAAGCACATGTGTTTCCATGCAACTCACAAAGAACACCTTCTATTTCCCAGCAGTTTTTGTCAGCCTTTTTATAAGCGGGGCAATAGCTTGATATACTGGGCGGGCAGCATTTCATTTCATGACATGCTCCCAGGGAACGGCCTTGCCTCGACGTTTCAGAACGCTTTTTCTTAAACCAGCTGATAAGTTTTTCAACAACCGTCGGATCAAGCTGAGTGCCTGACGCGGCTTGTAATTCAGTTAACGCTGTTTCGAAAGAAGACGGCTCTCTGTACTTGCGGCCGGTCAGTTTGGCGTTAAACATATCCGCCACCGAGATGATCCTGGCCCCCAGGGGAATGTTCTCGCCCTTGATTCCTTCAGGATAACCGTACCCGTCCCAGCGTTCGTGGTGATGCCTGATATACGACGCCATCCTTTTATTGGAAACTGTTGACTCGATAATGGATGCTCCCACATCGGCATGAAGTTTCATTGTTTCAAACTCCACGTCGGTATATTTTCCGGTTTTAAATAGAATGTCGCCCGAAAGTCCCAGCATGCCCACATCGTGCAAATAGCCGGCTGTCATAATTTCTTTAATATCAGTACTGCTTATTTTAAATTCCCGGGCAATGATACCCGAGTAATTAGATATTAATTTCGAGTGGCCCACAGTGTACGGTTCAAGGTTGTCAACGGTTGTTACCAGCATTTTTAGCGTATCAAGATAGGAGTTGGCCAATTCCTTGAATTTCAGCTGGCTGTCCAGCGTGTCTCCCATCCGTTTTGCCAGCATTTCCAGGGCGGCTATGCGGTGTTGATCAATTACCGGATTATTGTTAAACCAGAAAACAGCCGCTCCGCTGTTTGCTCTCCCGGATACTTTTAATATATAAAGCATTTCCATGCCGGAAGCGGCAAAATAAGAAGGAATGCTTAAATAGTCTTTTGATTCCCTGGTCAGCACAAGCAAACTTTTATTATCCACCAGTTTATACAACTGGCGTTGCGCTTCTGTGTCCCGCCTGAACAGATCTTCCGTATCCTTTTCCAAGCCCATGGTAACCGCCAACTCAATCCGGTTGTTATTGACATATAAGAAGCAACCGCCTGACCCGTCGATCATTTTAATGCACAAACCCATTATCGTAGAAATGGAACCGTCAAGATCGAGAGTGGATTTAGTCAGGGAACGTATTGCTTCATCAGAGGCGCGTACCGTCTCCACCTGACTTTTCATCTTCTCGATTTCAACCGCGATATCCAGGGCCGGCTGAAGCTTCTCGCATATATAGTCCATCATCCGCATTGTTCTTTTTGGCACACGGCGAATCGGCCCGATTCTCATTAAGCCGAGCCCGCCTTTGACCGGCAGCGTGAGCAACGGTACTTCACCGTCTTTAACGATTGCCGGTTTTTCAGGCTGCTGCCCGGCCGGAAAACCTATAGGCGGGTTGTAAATTTCCTTTCCATATTTCAGGAGGCCGCTGTAACTCGGAGCTATTTTACCATCATCGGCATTGATGTGGCGCACAGCCTTCAGCACATAGCTGTCGCTTTTCCTGTCGAGCAGGTAGAAATAATATCCTTCCGCTTCAACCAATGGCAGTACGAACTCCATCAGATCACCTAAAGCTTTATCCAGCCCCTTTTTAAGGTCAAAGTTTTGCAGGATGCTGTCAATAATTTTAGATCTTGCCTTGAAGGCGGCAATATTTTTTCTTTGCCAGTTTATTATGAGTAATAAGGATAAAAGAATCACTATTAAGGCGAAAAAAGAATATTTATGGCCGAGTAGTAAAGAAAACTTATTTACTGCTTGATTAGCTAAAAAAAATAATTTATTAAGAAAAATGGTGAGTTGATTGGTTAACATTTTGGCTTTGGGACATCTCCTTTATTTTTGTTGTATTTTTGTTATTATACCATTGTTTTTCAGTTCGTCTGCTCTCTTCATTAAAGTTGACGATAGCCAAGTGCTGGGCAAGTTCTTTACACCGGTCTTGCAAAAGGGATATCTGGATTGATTGGTATAAAAGGATGGAGAGAATCACTAGAGTTGACAGCAAAAATAGCAGGGTGGGGGGGTAGTCCACGCCGGTAAAATGCGCCGCAACCTCCAAAATTTCTGGTATCGTTGAAAGTGTCAGGATAATGAGGGCTCCCGTCAGCCACGGCAAGGAATTCCTTTGATTAATTCTATTGATGACCAGTAGATAAATTACCGCGACAACAAACATCAAACCCAGTAATAATATTGTCAGCTTAAGTGCGACGCTCATTACCGGCAACCCTCCTCTTACATTTTATTCCTAAACAACACTACTAATATACTAACCAGCATTTTAACGAAGTAGTATATCGTACGAATACCGGTATGCATACTATTTCCCGAATGTCTTATTCTAATATTGGCCGGGAATTCTACCACCCGGTAGCCGGCCGCGATCATGCTGATTAAAGTGTCGGCGTCCGGGTAATCCTCCGGATAATCACCCCTAGTGGCATAACGGGTAAATACCCGGTTCGTCAGCCCCTGAAGCCCTGATGTCGGGTCGGTAATCATGACTCCGGTAGATATTTTAATTAACAGCCTGAATACCGTTATGGCAAATTTTTTCATTACCCCGGGATCGAAGGACCCTCTTCCCAAGAAACGGGAGCCAATTACAATATCGGGAATGCCAGTTTTGAGATGGTCAAGAATAGTTAAGATGTCTTCCGGGTCATGCTGTCCGTCAGCGTCAAATTGAATAACGAATTGATAGCCCATGTTGACAGCGTATTTAAAACCGGTCTGAAGAGCACCGCCATAACCCAGGTTATAGGGAAGAGTGATTACCTTACTACAGCCCGCTTTTTTAACTCGTTCCACGGTTTTATCCCTTGAGCCGTCGTTAATAACCACGATGTCCAGATCGGTGTCCAATTTGCGAATATCCTGCAGCACCCGGCTTATATTTTGCTCTTCGTTATATGCGGGTATAATTATTAAACAATCAGTTTTTTTCATAGCTGTTCTTCCTGTCAATGATTGTTTTTGAGATATGCAAGTTTACTTTTAACATCCGTAGACTCATTAAATAAACAGAAAAGCATACTATAACCAATATAATAGTATATCCCGGTCTGACCTCAGGTCTGTGCGCAAGTTCTATTAAACACCACGCCTTAGAAAAAAGATAAACTGTTGCAAAAAATGGTATATTGGCTGTCAGGATTTTTGCTAAATCCCATAATTGTTTTTGTATTGCCAATTTAAATAGCCTGTTAATAAAAAAGATTATTAACAAACAATTAAGCAAGGAACCTATGGAAGCGCCATATCCCAGACCCGGCGCGCCCATTATATTCACGAGGAGAAAATCCAGATATATATTTACTATGGATGAGACTATTGCTGCAAGCAGAGGAGCCATAACCCGGTTGGCAGCCAGAAAAGCCCTCGTGCAGATAATCACAATACCTTGAGTAACAATTGTCAAAGAATAACCAGTCAGTATACCTGCTGTTATCTGGACAGAATTCGCATCGAAAGCCCCTCTTTGGAACAAGATTGATACAATCGGTACACGCAGGACAAAAAAGCAGCTTGTTAACGGGAGCGTGAGAATCAATATCATACGTATTGATTTTAGCAAGATATCTTTTAAGTCGTTGTCATTACCCAAACCCGTTGCTTTGGACATATATGGCAAAGCAACGGTACCAATAGCTGATACAAATACCCATAAGGGAAACTGGGACAGCCGAAACGCGTAACTTAGTCCGGCAACACTCCCCAGTTCAAGACTAGACGCCAGGTATCTTTCAACGGAATAAACAACCTGATATGATAGCAAAATTATAATATACGGTAAGAAGATTTTAAATAATTCTTTTATATCAGCGGAAGGCTTAACCAGTTCCTTAAACCGCAGCCGCGCCCATATATTAATGCGGTATCTCCGGATAGCGTGAAATATTAAAAAAAACTCAGCTATTACCCCTAAAAGGACAGTGACAGCAAGTATGTAAACACCCTGAAGAGCTGGTAACTGTAACAAGCAACTGAAGAGAATACCCGCTAGAAAAATAAAGTTAAAAAGCACCGGCGCAAGGGCGGGAATATTAAATATATTGTGAACCTGCAGCACGGCTGTTCCGATAGAAATAACTAAAAATACTACGGCTGAAGGTAGTATGATTAAGAATAATTTAATACACAGATCACAGGTATCTTCACTGAAGCCCGCCCCCAGGCCATGTATTATGTTATTTCTGAAAAGGCAGGAAAAAACCAGCAGTAAAGATGTAAAAAATATAGAGTAAATAGTAATACTGGTAATAACTAGCTTGAGCCGGCATGGTTGGTTGGCGATTAATATTTTTGAAAAGACTGGAACACAAGCAATCCCAAGAGAAAAAGCCAGTAAATTGTTGCCTGCCGCATCAGGTAAAAAGTAAGCCAGCAAAAAAGCGTCGGCTTGTGCTGAAGTGCCGAAGTATGATGTTAGAAACATATCTTTCAATAACGCTACAGCGGCAAGAATAATGTTAATAATTACAACACTGCCGACGGTATATACGGTATATTTTGATAAGACTTTTACGATTGAAGACTGGCAGGAGTTAAAATAAACCTTTAAATGCCTTAATAAATTATTCATATTTTATGGCAAGCAAAACATGCTTTTGTAATCTTCATTTTAGCTCAATTATTAAAAACGGGAAGAGATGGATAATACTCGTTTTTAATCACTTCACCAAGTGGAATGAAACAAAAATTTCTGAACAGTTCTTCGAGTTTTCCTTTTGTCGTACCTATGTTAAAATAATGCACTAGTCTTAAAGTCATTGGTACTTTTAGCCTGGGTTGCTCTGCGTCTAATTCCCAGGGGTGGATGTAAACCATGCCCTGTCTTCTTTTATTAACCCTGACCATCAAACGGGCAAGGAGCCATTTTGGAAATGTCCTTAAATAAAAACCTCCTGCGAAAGGTAAACGGAACCTTCCAAACGTGACCATAGTGGGCGGAAATTCCACTAGATTAAGTCTATTACCTTCAATTACCGGGTGATAAGGGACTATTGGAGCGCCGTTTATACCGTAAAGCGGAGTTTTATAAGGATGGATGCTGGAATCGCATATAAATCCTTCCTCTTCAAGAACTTGTAACGCCCATAGTGTATTACGCGATATGGACCATGAAGGGGCCCTATATAGCTTTACTTCTTTTCCTATTATATCTTCTAAAACGTT
>MVRN01000062.1 GCA_002067965.1 Pelotomaculum sp. PtaU1.Bin035 | reverse complement strand
GGGTCGATGTTTTGATAAAGCTCATTGATCGTATATGCCGTTAATCTGTCTTTGTCTTCCTTTTGCATAATCTCTTTTAGCCCCGCGATGGAATCGTCAGCTTTTTTTAATAAAGGGATGGCCTCAGCCACCAGCTTTTGTTCTTCGGGGACTAAATAGGTTGCGTTATAATCTTTCCATTGTTCTGATATGTTTGCTTTGGCGGATTCAAGATTATTACGCCCCTCTGACCATGTTAAATTTCCATTACGGACCTTGTGTGTTGTGTCAACAATATTAACGGCGTACATATCGGATACAATTTTTAATTGCTTAAGTGGAATTACCCTGTCTTTATAAACCGTGTCGAGTGATGCTTTTGTTTTGCTTATACCAGTAATTCCAACAATACCAATAGTAATTAGTAAGATAGATAGAAAACCAATTAAAATATATAGGCGTGTTCCGAATTTCATGTTCCCAAAAATAATAATTACCCCCTTTATATTTTAATAATTGCTACTATTATTATGATGTTCGGACAACGCCGTCCAATGGTTCGACAAATTACTACATTTTTCACAATAAATTCGAGAGTAATGTGGGTTTTCCTTCATGCAATAAAAATTTAACAATTAGACTGGCTTACGGCTTCCGATGACTTTGAGATCGTTACCGCAACAAGGACAGGGAACCAATTCTGCACACCGAACATAAAAAAACCTGTTTGGGGATTTTCAATTAACTCGTAATTTGTTACAATGACCATGCAATGACCAAGGGATGTCTCTGGTGGTCTGCGGGAACAGATCACGCATAATGGAGACATCTTTTTCCTTTACTAGCCCTGAGTTCAAGCAGGCCATACAGATAAGTTAAAACCGGGCATTGCCCGGTTTATGGAAAAATCAGAGGCATATATTTATAGTGTTGTTATTATTATCCCATTCAACTTTATAGCCTAATGCTTCTCCTATGAACTGCAGTGGTACCATTGTTCTGTTCCCTATAATTTGGGACGGGGCCTCAAGTTTTACGTCTGTACCATTAATGTAAGCGATATCGTTTCCCACCGTAAACTTTACAATAGTATTGTCTTTTGTTGCTACAACTGTCTGGGTCTCAGGTAACCAGTCTACCTTTGCTCCGGCTGCTTCAAAAATTGCTCTAAGTGGAACAAGTGCATAACCGTTTTCAATGATCGGTGGCACATCAAATTCTAAGACTTTTTGATCAAATAGCACTTTAACCTGTGGCAACACATTAACTTTAACTGTAAATGTTTTTTCCGGCATTTTTGATTCCCACGGTCTGGCATAACAAAGACTAATTGTTGTGGTTCCTGGTCGTGAAGCCTTATAAAACCAATGTTCTTTTCCCCCGGCGCCAACAATTGTTGGTGCTTCAATGGCTTGTTTATCTTGATATCCGTGTCCAGTCATTTCCATTATATTGGTATCTGGTTCTGCTTGGTAAATCCATGAGTAGCCAGTTGATGAGTTGCTGTCTAAGGCCAATTCCAGCGATTGTCCTTCTTGTACAAATAATTCATCCCCGTTATTACTTTCGTTTAAATAAAAGTGTTCAGCGCTTGCGTTAACTGGGCTAATTAAACATAATAAGAACAGTAGTAATAAAAGATATTTTTTCATAATTCAACCCCCTCGGTTTTTATATACTTTAGACGTGATTAGACAAGCTTTGGTTCATTATTTGGTAATAATTTTCGTTGTTCAAACTAGTGTCCAGGAGGTGATCCCCATGTCCAGGCTCTACCGTCAACCGGTGGAAGTCCGTCTCTACCCCAACGGCCAGCCTATCGCCTTCCGCTGGCACCGGCGCTGGTACCGTGTGACCAATTGTACCGTGCATGAGTGCAGGCCCTACCATTCATTGTCTGAAAGGTGATCCCCAACCCTCCCCAATCTGCTAAAATATTTGCAGTTTCTTTGGGGAGGTTATTGTTTTGCAAATTCCTTGGAATCAACCTGTTAAGCTATCAGACTATGCAAAGGGTAGGTATTCAGTGGTCTTTCACCTCCATTATATATTATGCGTAGCGTACACAACGTACGCAATATTTATCTGGGGAGGCTCCTATTAGCCCAATGATTTGGGAGTATGTTCCAATGTTTAATTGGTTGAGTAAATGACCATACTATCAATAAAGCTATATGAAAGGAGCTAAAGATAGTGTCCCTGACAGAGTATTTCCATGGAGTGCAGAAACGTCTACCGGAAGAAGCGGAAAGAGTAATAAGTACATTGGAAGATTCCGGCCCGATGAATAAGGAGGATTTGTCGCTCACAGCTAAAGTAAAGAGAGCAGTTTTAGACCACGTGGTAATGCAGTTGTACGCTCTTGGTTTGGTTGACGTTAGCACCGAAGGAAAGAGCAAAATATGCAGCCTGACCAGTTTAGGCTATGATTTTCTTAATTTAAAGGATGCCGTTTAGGAGGCATCCTTTTTGGTGGTCAAGTAAGAATACGGGCAACATTATTAACCTCGTCAGGTGATAATACAATTCCGCCACTGCCGCTTAAGAGCTGGTACAATTCATTTGGCAAGCAAATCCTAGTGTCGCCAGGTGGGACTACTCTCGACTCTATATTAAATTTGCCATTGGGGTTGGCCAGTACAACAATAGAAGTCAAGCTTATATCCAAACGAGTTTTTTCAATTAGAAACTTTTTTAATGATAATATATGCCGGATGTTTTGTTCAGCCGGGCTTTTATCTAAAGGTACCCAATGTCCAAGATGAAAGCGGTACCAAACACCGTTTTCGTCGCATCCTGCATTGTTCCAGTTCTTGGTCTCTATGCAATAGATCCCGGTAGGCCCAATTGCTATATGGTCAATTTGACTGCCGTTGACAACTGTGTCGTTAATTATAAACCAGCCATCGGGAAGATTATTTAATTCATTCGCAACAGTCAATTCGCCGGATATGCCTTTTTCTAATTTGTCACGTTCAAAGTTAATAGAAAGCATTTTTCGACCGTATGCAATTATAACCATAATTAAAATCCCGGATAAGGAAAATAAAAACCCCAAAGTAGCGTTTTTAACGTAACGGTGAGCAATAAAAAATAAAACCGCTCCGGTCAAAAAACCCACAATAAGAAATTCCAATGAAAATGCATTATTCCTTGCCGCTTGCTTCTGAACACGATTTGCCTGTTTCTTTAAGGAACTCGGCCACCGCAATGTTTCAGCCATCGATTATTCACCTGTGTACAGCATTGCCCCAATATGAAAGGTTATGCAGCCTTTTTATTTTCTTTAAACATTTGGAACCTGAAGACTCTCCATTTTCAGTTATGTAAGTGGATATGATTGTATCTTCAATAACTATAAATTTGCCGATTTTCTTTCTTCAAAATAAAAAGGTGTAGCGGTTTACGCTCCTTGGCAGCAAGTTAATTATCGCCAATGCCATTAATCAATGACATTTGGCATGATAATTATGGTAATTGACTTTATTTAAAGAAATTTTAACGATTATGAGTATATTTAAGCTTTGACTATTGATTGATTTTTAAATGCAACGATAGTGATCCAGACTATTAAAAATGACGTGTCAAAACTATAACCCGCAAAGCTTTGTGGAATCGCCCCCGGCGGTATCGGGTTTTAGTTGCTTTTATCCTATGTGGAATTATTCAAGGCAGCCAAATCGTTAACTAAGTTGTGATATGGCTGCCTGATAATTTCAGTACCCTTAACTGTTAGGTATCTGAATTTATTTGAGTTTAAATCTGCCACAACTTTGCGCATCGGGGTCGTTAAACTTGAGACAGTAATCCAATCCCTCCAACCCGACACACTTTATTATATCAGTGACAGGTAATATCGGGGGTATGCGATTTTCTAGATTGCCGTACGCCTTAATATTCACTACGCAGCCGTATCTGGCTTCAGTTTTGCCTTTTATTTGCACAAAAAACCGGCAATCCTTACAACGATGGATTGCTCTCGTTCTTACATCTGGAAGCATCATTCTGTGTTTTTCCCATAAGACGTTATTGCGGTTTCCAGCCATATAGACTTTCCTCCGTTAAAGATACACCCCTGAGTATCGCTTTTTCACCAAAACGGTCCCGGATAGCATCGCAAGCCTTAGCTATATTAGCCTGCTGTTCCTTTTCGCCAAAAAGGTCGAACTGCTCATGCTTTTTTTTAACCAGATTGCCCAATGTAACTCCAACTAGCCTAACAGGCCAGGCTTCATTCCAGTGAAGACCTAACAGTCGGCAAGCAGTATTGTAAATATCACCTGGCAGATCGGAGTAATCCTTCATGCTCATTGAGTGAGAAAGAAAATTAAGTTGTGTGTCGCGCAGTGTTAAATATACAGTCCGGCCAACGTAGTTGCCTTTGCGTACTCGCCGGGCAACCATTTCGGTTAATTCCAGAATGATCACCTTGATCTTGCTGAAACCCTTTATATCTCTCGGAAGGGTCCGCTGCTGGCCAATGCTTTTTGAAGTGTCCAGGGTGGACGGGAGAACAGGACTGCTATCAATACCGCGGGCGCAATACCATAAAAGCTCGCCGTTTTTGCCCCAACGTTTTTTTAAAACTTCCACCGGGTAATTAGCCAGGTCTCCGATAGTATGAATATTAAGGTACTTCAAGTGGCGTTCATATCTTGGCCCTATACCGAACAATTCTCTGACGGGTTTGTCATAGAAAGTCCTGCAGTACTCTCTCAGGTCTTTTATAATTGTAAGGCCGTTAGGTTTTTGAAGATCAGCCGCCATTTTCGCGATCAGCTTGTTCGGCCCAATACCGATACTACAAAAGATACCTACCTCGGAGCGGATTCGCTCCTTTAACTTAATGGCGATATCCAATGGCGAGCCCCAGAGGTTAACGATGTTAGTTATTTCAATGAAAAACTCGTCAATGCTAAACGGTTCAATTTGGTCAGTGAAATCGCGCGCAATTTTTAAGATTCTAGCGGAGCAGTCAACGTATAGAGGATAGTCAGATACGAAAAAATGTGCGTCCGGGCAGAGCATTTTAGCCTCCCAAATGGGCATTCCGGTCTTGACCCCTTTCCCTTTTGCCGGGTAAGATGCGGCAAGCACAATACCAGCACGACGTTCTGGATTGCCCGTGACGATAACTTCACGGCCTTCGAGCTCAGGCTGTTCTGCCTGATGGCATGATGCAAAAAAACTGTTTATATCCACTAAACCTACAAGCCTTAACATATAACCACAACCAGAACAAATGTTTGTTTTATTATAGCTACCTTTGAAGTTTTTATGCAACAGGTTATAAATGGTATCATTGATAGATAGATTCAAATAACTCTTTTTCTGGATTAAATTCCCTCGATCTTGTAGCTATGTGGTTATTGGCAAAATTGGTGATTTGTATATTGGGGTCGTTCATGAAAAGGGTTAACGGCTTCTTTTTTTGCTAAAGGATTGAATTTTGCTTTCGATAGAAATGGCAATATATCCCTTTGTAGTGTTTACGTAAAAGTAGGATAAAGAATTTTGTAAAAGCCTTGATATTACTGGTGTGACCGATCCGGGCAAAAACGGAAAAAAGATTAAAATCACTAAAAATATATAGATTTTGAGAACACATATATTTCTGAAGATAACTTCTATGAGTTATGTTTTGAGAGTCAGGTTAAATGGCTTTCAGGGCCGACTCTTCCCCAACTGCTGGGGAAAGTGATTATCACAGAGCCGTACCATCAAAATTAATCACTGATTCACAAAAGCCTTGATATTATTAGTGTGACACCTCCTGGTATAAACGGAATAGAGATTACATGAATCATGGAAGCAGTCAAACCGTTAATTAAGTTAAGGATGTTGAGCTATTTATCACTTTTTATTATGAAGCAATTGCTTCTTCGAAAGCAATGCGGATGGGAATATTATAATGGACCCATAGGTTTGACACAAAAACAAAAATTTTAAGCTATAATAAGTGTCATGGAAAAGAGAAGAACTTACACAGCTGAAGAAAAAGCTAATATTGTTCTGCAGCTATTGAGAGAAGAGAGAACCGTGTCCCAGATAGCCGCCGAAACCGGGATTCACCCCACAGTACTGGCGCGCTGGAAAGCCGAGGCCACTGATAACCTACCCAGCCTCTTCACACGAGGGGCCAATGAAACCGAGAAAATGCGC
>MVRN01000061.1 GCA_002067965.1 Pelotomaculum sp. PtaU1.Bin035 | reverse complement strand
CGTAAAGGCCGCAACCCCTTTATTTGCAAGGTTTGCGGCCTCTTTTTGTCCTCTTATGCTGTCAAAGTCAGGATTAAATTTAGCAAGATATATTTTCGTTGTCAATAGTTCTTATAAAACTTTTATCTTTTATTTTCATTAATTGGCTGGGTTACTGAGATAATGTGCCCTGTTCTCTTAATCCTGCTAAAACATGGGCAGGGTTCTCTTCCACATCGTAAAGTGGAGTAGATACCAAGCCTGAATAAGCCGGGATACCATGCTCGTTCAGATCAAGGCCTTCAAATTCCACCTGGGCGGAAACTCTGATTCCCACAGTATTCTTCAAAGCGCTGAAAATCAGATAAGTAGCTGCAAACGCAAAGACTGATACAGATAATACGCCGAGCACCTGCACCGCCAGCAAATTGGTTCCGCCACCGTATAAAAGTCCGCCCTTCTGTGCGAAAAGGCCAACCGCAACGGCGCCCCATGTCCCGTTCACCCCGTGCACGGCTATGGCGCCTACCGGGTCATCAGCTTTCATCCGGTCAATAACACCTACGGCCAGGACTACCAGCACGCCGGCTATCCCACCGATAATCACAGCGCCAACCGGGCTGACAAACGCCGTTCCACCGGTAATAGCCGCCAAGCCCGCAAGCGCGCTGTTCATGGCCATACTGGGATCGGCTTTACCGTATTTAAACATTGTAAAAAGGATCCCCATTGTACCACCGGCTGCCGCTGCCAGGTTTGTTGTAAGGGCGATCCTGGCAATATTCATATCCAGGCCGGAAAGTGAACTGCCGGGGTTAAAGCCGAACCAGCCGAACCAGAGGATAAATGTCCCCAGGAAAGCCAGGTGCAGGTTGTGTGCGGGCAGGACATTCATGGTACCGTCATCATTATACTTTCCTGTTCTTGGACCCAGTACGAGCGCTGCGGCCAGAGCGCTCCAACCACCCACCGCGTGTACTACCGCGGAGCCTGCAAAGTCCAACATACCCAGTTTTCCCAACCATCCGCCAACGCCCCAGACCCAATGCCCCGCTATGGGATAGATCAATCCGGCAGCCAATGCTGTATAAATAATATACGGGCCGAATTTCATCCGCTCGGCTACCGCCCCTGATACAATGGAAGCCATAGCTATTGCGAAAGCGGCTTGAAAAATCCAGTAGGCATATATAGGAATCCTTAGTTGAATATGATCCAGGTTGCCTTGAACAAAAAAACCCGTGGCGCCAAAAAGCCCCGCTCGATCAAGACCGTACATGATCCCGAAACCGACGGCCCAATAGCTAAGCATGCCTACAGTGCTGTCGGTGAATACTTTCATTACAATGTTCATGGAATTTTTAGCACGGATAAAGCCTGCCTCCAGAAAAGCAAATCCTCCTTCCATAAAGAAGACCAAGGCTGCGCAGAGCAGTACCCATACTGTATCAACACCTGAAGCTAAATCCTGAATACTAGTTTCCATAATTATAAGTCCTCCTCCTTAAGCTAAAAAAAATAGACACTCATACATGCCACAGGTGTATAAACCCGGACATTAGAGCGCCCTTGCCCGACAGGAAGCGTTTCCTGTTTATCCCCTTGTTAATTTATAATGCTTCTTCTTGGAATTCACCGGTCCTAATCCGGATCGCGTTTTCTACCGGAAAGATAAATATCTTTCCGTCGCCAACTGCTCCGGTACGTGCGACATCGCTTATCATATCCACAACGTCCTGTACTTTGGTGTCATTCACTACAATTTCAACCTTTATCTTAGGTAAAAGGTTTATGCTGTATTCATGGCCACGATAAACCCCCACCCTGCCCTTTTGGAGCCCACAGCCGACAACCTGACTTACAGTCATCCCGCGAATTCCATACTTGCCGAGGGCATCCTTTACTTCCTCCAGCTTTTCTGGACGGATAATAGCCTCAATCTTTTTCACCTTAAACAACCCCCTTGTTGTTTACAAAATTGGAGGATAAAATAAAAAGACCCTAAATACCTCTTTGCATTGGTATTAGGACATCATCGGCCTCGATACCACTTTGTACCTGATCATTTAACATATTTTAAATTATTATAGCAGCAAGGGCTCAATCAGGCAAGATGTAAAGTATAAAAGTTCACGGTTACTTGTAAAAAGAATTCAGATGAGAAAAAATAACAGGAATAATATTTTTACATATCATTCAACGGCTTAAAAAAGGATTGTGATGTCTCCTCTCACCTGCTGCCGGACTTACGGATATAAACCTTTGGAACACGGTAGCTGACCATACAGACGACTTCATAATTGATAGTGTCCAGTTTTTCAGCCATTTCATCCGCAGAAATTTCTTCATTACCCTGGCGTCCAATGAGGACAGCCTCGTCACCTATTTTTACTCCCGGAATGTGACCTGCGTCTACCATAAATTGATCCATGCATACTCTGCCCACTACGGGCGCTCGCAGGCCGTGAAGCAAAACCTCTCCTTTAGATGAAAGCAACCTGGAATAACCGTCAGCGTAGCCCAGAGGCAATGTGACGATAACAGTAGGTTTACGTGTTGTATAGGTGCAACCGTAGCTTACTTTATAACCGGCCGGCACTTTTTTTATATAAGCGACTTTTGCTTTCAAGCTCATGGCCGGTTGCAGTTTCACTTTACGTTGCTCTACTTTATTGAAAGGACTAAGCCCGTAAACAATGATCCCCGCTCTCACCAGATCCAAGTGAGTTTCCGGCATCTCAATTAACGCAGAACTGTTGGCCGCGTGTTTTAAACGGATATCCAGGCCGCCTTTACGCAGCGCTTCAGCTATGTCAAGAAATCGTTCGAATTGTATTTTGGTATATCTTTTATCTACAGAGTCGGCATCGGCAAAGTGGGTAAAAATACCTTCGATCTCCAGGTTTGGTATTCGAGCTAATTTCAGAATTTCCTGTGAGACATCCGGGCCTGCGACCCAGCCGATCCGCCCCATACCGGTATCAACTTTAACATGTACCTTCGCGCGGGTACCTTCCCGCGCGGCGGCTTCCGCCAGTGCAGTGGCCATATCGAGTGTGTATACGGCCTGAGACAACTGGTAGCGTACCACTTCTCCACATTGTTCCGGTGGGATATAACTAAGGACAAGCACCGGCGCTGTTATTCCCGCTTCGCGCAGCGCCGCGCCTTCCGACACCCGGGCTACCCCGAGCCAATCGGTTCCGTTGGCCAGGGCAGCCCGGCTCACTTCAACAGCACCGTGACCGTAGCCGTTGGCTTTAACCACTGCCAGGACTTTCGCCGAAGGGGCGGTCACCCTACGGATTTCCCGTACATTATGTGCAATTGCACCCAAATCTATCTCGGCCCACACTGGAAAAACAGACATACAGTTCCACTCCTGATACTACTTAAAAAATAAAACATATACTATCTAACTCAATAAACATCCTAATTCGTAAGAATCAATATTTAACGACTCTCCCACTGCCCGGCAGGTAAGTCTTCCGTTGTACGTATTGACCCCGCGGGCCAAGGCAATGTCATTACTGACAGCGCTGAAAAAGCCATAATTGGCTAGTTTCATGACATAAGGAAGAGTAGCGTTAGTAAGGGCAAAAGTAGATGTCCGGGCTACGGCTCCGGGCATATTGGCAACTGCGTAATGAATAACCCCGTATTTATTGTAAACGGGATCGCTGTGAGTAGTAACCCTGTCGATCGTCTCAATTGAGCCTCCCTGGTCGATAGCGACGTCGACTATGACAGATCCGGACTTCATTTCTTTAACCATACTTTCACTAACCAATTTTGGCGCTTTGGCTCCTACTACCAAAACAGCGCCAATCAAAAGATCTGCATATCGTACGGATTGATTAATATTAAACTGGTTCGACGCCAGGGTGGTAATCCTGCCACCGTATAAACCGTCGAGGTAACGGAGCCGGTCAGCGTCAAGGTCAATAACGGTAACCTGCGCCCCCATGCCGACTGCCACACTAACAGCACTCGCGCCAACTGTCCCGGCTCCGATAATCACCACATCCGCCGCTGGTACACCTGGCACCCCGCCAAGTAAGATTCCTCTACCCCCGTAAGGTTTTTCTAAAAAGTGAGCGCCAATTTGGACTGCCATTTTACCGGCGACCTCACTCATTGGTATCAGCAAAGGAAGGACACCGTTTTCGAGTTGGATGGTCTCGTAAGCTATTGAGGTCACTTTATTATTAATTAAAGCCGCAACCAGTTCCGGCTCACGCGCAAGATGGAGGTAGGTAAAAAGAACCTGGCCTTCATGTAGTAGGTTATACTCTCCAGGAAGGGGCTCCTTAACTTTTAAAATCATTTCAGAACGCTCAAATATATCTGAATGATCAGCTATTAATTCAGCTCCCGCCGATATATAAACCTCATCGGTAATTCCACTGCCCAGCCCGGCCCCCACCTCAATCAACACTCTGTGCCCAGTTCCTGCTAATGCCTGCACTCCAGCTGGTGTAACAGCAACGCGGTCTTCATTTGTTTTTATTTCCTTCGGCACTCCAATAAGCACATTAACACCTCCCAAAAATATTAGCAACAGTCAGAAATTAGAAAACAATTTATGGTACAATATATTCTCACTGCGGGATTTGTGACGTGTTAATCATAAAACTATTGCTTTATTTCTATAACCGGTTGTTTGATAGGTTTAACGGCATTCAAATATTTCCCGGATTGCCGCCGGCAGGTAAGTTATAATATCTCCTGCGGTCAATCCGATCATCCCTTTCTCTCTGGCGCCCATGTCACCTGCCATACCATGAATATAAGCCCCTGCCGAGGCTGCCAGTGCCGGATCCAATCCCTGAGAAATAAGCGATGCCACTATCCCGGTTAGTACATCTCCGCTTCCAGCGGTAGCCATGCCCGGGTTACCGGTGGGGTTGATATAAATTGCTCCGCCCGGGGCAGCCACCACCGTGCGCGCGCCTTTCAGCAACGCCACTACATTCCAGCTTGCCGCGGCTTTGCTGGCAACTGAAAGTCTGTCTTCCTGAATTTCACGTGTAGTAACGCCCATTAACCTGGCCATCTCGCCCGGGTGAGGGGTTATCACCACCGGTGTCTGTATTTTTCTTAGAATTTCAACGTTGCCGGCCAGGGCATTTAAGCCGTCAGCATCCAGCACACACGGAACCCGTACTAACGGCAGCAACTCCCTCACCATGGTTGCCACCTCAGGCTCGGTAGACAGCCCGGGGCCAAGGGCTAATACATTGACGCCCTCCAGTAAGGACAGGATACGCTGGCGCGCGCCCAGGCTCAGATTTCCATTCCCGGTGTCAGGCAGCGGAACAGTCATTACCTCTGTAAGTTTGGCTTCTAATATATCATGGAGTGTTTCCGGCACCGCCACCGTTATTAATCCGGAGCCGGACCGGAGAGCCGCTTCCCCTACCAGACTGGCTGCGCCGGTCATACCCCGTGAACCGGCCACGACGAGTACACGCCCGAAGTCACCCTTATGAGCCGCCGAGGGGCGTGGGGGCAACCAGTCCCTCACTAACTCCTCAGTAATTAAATACCTCTGAGGCGCTTCCTTTTCCAACAGCACAGACGGTATCGAAATATCGGCTACATGAAGTTCACCAGCATAATCCGCGCCCGGTTCAAGGATCAATCCTAATTTGGGGAGAGCAAAGGTAACGGTATGGGCAGCCTGAATGCACGGCTCATTTACCCTTCCCGTGTTGGCCTCCAGTCCTGATGGAATATCAACCGCAATGATTGGCTTGCCGCTTCCATTCAATACCTCAACTATCCGCCCCACTTTTTCCTCCATCTTTCCCCGAAAACCGGTTCCATAAATGGCATCTACAATCAGTTCTGAATTCATCAGTATCAAACGCACAATGTTAATCCCGTCCCCATGATGCAGCGAATAAATCTTTTGTCCCATCTTTCGCCAAATTTCAAGATTAACCGCAGCGTCACCGGTTATCTCCTCCACACCTGCCAGCGCCAGCACCTTAACTTCCGCGCCCATATTAAGCAGGTGGCGAGCTATAACAAGGCCGTCCCCCCCGTTGTTTCCCTTACCTATGAAAACTGTTACTACTTTACCCCGTACTATTCCCAGTACATCCCCAATAACTTCCACTACCTGGCGACCGGCGTTTTCCATTAAAACCAGACCGGGGACCCCATACTCTTTAATAGCCGCCTGATCCAATCTTTTCATTTCCTCCGCAGTTACAACCCGCAATATTTCACGCCTCCTCTCTTTCAGCAACAACAAATGCCAACGCTCTGTCCCGGTCGTGGGACAAGCTAAGCAGCACCCTGCCTATTCCCCGTTCTTCCGCTACGGCGGCTGCGGCGCCATGCAGCAGCACCGTTGGGCATCCCCCGGTTTTTCTGCCGATCTCCACATCGGTCCAGCGAGAGCCCGCAAGGCCTGTACCAATAGCCTTGAAAACCGCTTCTTTAGCGGCAAACCGCGCCGCGTAACAAGCGAAACGGTCTCGTCTGGCGTCACAAAAATTGCGTTCAGAAATGGTAAAAACCCTCTTCAAGAAACGACCGCCGCTACGCACTGCAGCCTGTTTTACCCGCTCAATTTCCACTATATCTGTGCCGACTCCAAATAAGCCGGATGTCGGTAAAAAAATACCATTACTCCCCGGCAAGTTGCCCACCTCTCAATCGTTAGTTATTTCCATCTTGTTGTCATAATTTTCGCCAGTAAAAAGAAAAAACCTGCCGGTAAGCGATCAAGCTTTGGCAGCATGTTTGCAGCAAGTCTACAGCAATGCAAAAATACCCCTGTAATTAATAAAATAAGTTTCCGGATTGGAAAAGCTGTGAACGATACATACTATTGGCTTATTATAAAAATATTTTAAAATCCCAAAATCTTTCTAAGTTTTTTCGCCTGAGCCCGGCTCACCGGTATCTCGCTTCCTTCCTTGTCTCCAACAATAAGGTTGTAAGTTCCATTAAAAAAAGGTATTATTTCCTTAACTTTATGCAAATTAACCAGATAACAGCGGTGGGTCCGGAAAAAAAACTGTTGGTTGAGACGTGCTTCCAATTCCTTTAATGTAAAACGAGTATAAAGCTTATCGGTATCGGTTTTGATATATACATAATCCTGCTCGGTAAAAGCATAAAAAATATCGGATTCGGTTACCAGGATAGTTTTACCGTGTTTCCCCGCTGGAATACGGTCTATTTTAATTTTATTCTGGACCTGATGCTGCCCGTGTTTCATTCCGGTTTCACGGGCCCGCCCGCCACAGGCTGATGTCACTGCTACCTCTGCTAAAACCGCTGCGTCTTGAGTTATCTTAGCCACCTTGTCAACCGCCTTTTTTAAACGCGCAGGATCTAGTGGCTTTAAAAGATAGTCAACAGCATTTACTTCAAAAGCAGAAACAGCGTATTCATCGTAGGCGGAAACAAATATAATATAGGGCTGTCTTTGCAGATCCTGGATAACCTTTCCCAATTCAATGCCACTCATTGCAGGCATAGAAATATCAAGGAAAAGGATCTGGTATTCAAGCGCCTTAATTAATTCCAGAGCTTCATGTGCATTGGTTGCCTCACCGACAATTTCAATGTTATCAAAATTGCTCAGAGCAAACCGGAGTTCCTGCCTGGCAGGATACTCGTCATCGACAATCAGCGCTTTGAGCTTCACCGGTGAGACCTCCTTTTCCGTCCGCGCTAAATTTTAAGGGAACCTTAAAATAAACGCTAGTACCCATATTTTCATCACTTTCGATCTGTAAGCCGTAAGATCTTCCAAATAGGTATTTCAATCGTTCATGGACATTGCTTAAGCCGACTCCGTTACCGGAGCCAAAGCCAGGCAGGAGGACTTCGGGAATTTTGTCTTTTTTTATGCCAACACCGTCGTCTCTAATAATAAATTGTATTTCTCCGTTCAATAACCTTGCCGCAATATGCACTGTTCCCGTTCCGTCTTTTGGCTGAATACCATGTTTTATGGCATTTTCAACAAGGGGCTGCAGGATCAGGACAGGTACTTGGCAGTCTAGTAAATTCGTGTCAATGTCCCTTTGAATCCGGATTTTTTCGCGAAAACGGGCCTTCTCAAGGACCAGGTAGGTGTTTACATAATCTATTTCTTCCTTTAGGCTGTTAAAATTTCCGTGTCTCTTTAACGCGTAACGGAAAAAAGAGGCCAGGCGTATTAAAAGGCGGCGGGCTATTTCAGGGTTGGTCCGGCTGTAAGTAATTACGGCATTCAAAGTATTAAATAAAAAGTGCGGGTTAATCTGAGCTTGCAGGACTTCAAGCTCTATCTTTTTTATTTGAATACCATAGTACTTCCGCATATAATCGACAACCAGCCAGGTAGCTGCGAAGTTGGCAATTACTATCGATAGAACCGTTGCCAAGGGGCCGGCCTTGATCAATATAACTAGAATAACGGCAAGGATCTGAGCAAGACACCAACGTAAAAAAATACCGGCGAGAATATTATTTAAACTATTCATACCCTTACCCCTAATCTTAAGATAACTATAAAAATAGACTTATTTACATGAATACTATAAGTATTCTACATATCACAATAGAATCCTCTTTCAAATATTAAAAAACCCCGCTTAGCGGGATTCTATATTATAAAATAAGTTTATTTTTCCAACTTTGCGAAAAGTCAGTATCTCATCTAAAATGCGGTGGGCTAAAGCTGACTTGTCCATTTTGGGTAATGAGACAATCCTCCCGCCGGGAAAGACCAGTTTGGCAATATTAGTATCCTTCCCGAACCCGGCTCCTGGAAGGCTAACATCATTCGCCACCAGGAGGTCTAGATTTTTCTTCTCCAACTTTAGGCGTGCATTTTGCTCCAAATCTTCGGTTTCGGCAGCAAAACCAACCAGTACCTGGTGTTTCTTCATACTACTCAGTTCTGCCAGGATATCGGGGTTTTTCTCCATTTCTATTGTTAAGGTTTCCCCCTGCTTTTTTATCTTCTGCTTAGCTGCCGTAACTGGCCGGTAATCCGCCACGGCGGCGGTCTTAACCACTACATCAACAGACGAAAAACGTCCCATTACTGCGGAGTACATTTCGGCAGCTGTTTCCACAGGGATAACTTCTACTCCCAATGGAGGTTTTAGTGCCGTTGGCCCGCTGATCAGAAGCACTCTGGCGCCTCTCCCGGCAGCGGCTTCTGCCACAGCATAACCCATTTTGCCCGAGCTTCGGTTGGTAATGTACCGGACCGGATCGATAGGCTCTACGGTGGGACCTGCGGTTACCATTACCGATAGTCCATGCAAATCACCATTAACGGCCATGACAGAATTAATTTTCTCCATAATTATGTCCAAATCAGCCAGCCTGCCGCGGCCTTCGGCGCCACAGGCCAGTCGTCCCACACCAGGTTCGACAAAATGGTAATTCAGGTCACGCAAGCTTGTTATATTTCGCTTAACTATTGGGTTATTATACATATTTACATTCATCGCCGGGCAGATGAGCACAGGGCAAGTCGCTGCCATAACCACAGTGGAAATCAGATCGTCAGCAATGCCGTTGGCCACTTTCCCTATAACATTTGCCGTAGCAGGCACTAGAACGATTAAATCGGAGCTAGTTGCCAGTTCTATATGCTGGACTGCTCCGCCTGCCGGCCGTACAAATAAATCAGTATATACCTGATGCCCGGATAGAGTTTGAAAGGTAAGCGGTCTAACAAATTCCTGAGCCGACCGGGTCATCATCACACGCACATCCGCCCCGCCGGCAACCAGGCTGCTAACCAACTGGGCAACCTTAAAAACGGCTATCCCACCTGTTATCCCCACTGTTATGTTTTTCCCAGCCAGCAATGTCCTTCCTCCTAACTACTTAATTCCAAGCCGGGTCTTTTTATAGCTGATCTTGTTCTGGGCAATTTCTTTTAGGGCTGTGGTTACAGGCTTATCGCAGGCCCCGTTAAGCTTGGCACTTCCCCTCTCGGTGAGTACCCTGGCCCGCTTTGCGGCCACCACAACCAGGGTATACCGGCTGTCTACTTTTTCCATGAGCTCATCGAGAGTTGGTTGGTTCATAGCTACCCTCCATATAAACTACCTATTTATCATTCTTGTTGAAAGCTTCTATTATCAAAAAGTAATGATGGACTCCGTCCACCTCACTTCTCCTGGGTGGTCAGGGAGATGCAAAAAATGAGTAAGAGCGGAGATATTATTCTGATGAATCCTCAGCCTGGGAAGGCGCCTCCTTGGATACCAAACGGTGGGCCACAGTTTCCGGCTGGACAGCGGAAAGGATCACGTGGTCGCTGTCAGCTATAATCACAGCTCTGGTGCGGCGTCCGTAAGTTGCGTCAATCAACATGCCCCGGTCCCGTGCTTCCGTAATAATCCTTTTAATAGGGGCTGATTCCGGGCTAACGATGGCAATAATCCGATTGGCGGAAACAATGTTGCCAAAACCAATATTAATTAATTTGATCTCCATTTTTTTATCCCCCTTAAGTGATTTTTAAGGCTACTCTATATTTTGAACCTGTTCCCTTATTTTTTCAAGTTCACTTTTCACTTCTACAACAAGCCGGCTGATTTCCATGTCGTTCGCTTTGGAGGCTATAGTATTGATTTCCCTGTTCATTTCCTGGATAATAAAGTCCAACTTCCGGCCGATAGCTTCACCTGACTCAAAACAAGTGTAAACCTGGCTTATATGGCTATCCAGCCGCACGGTTTCCTCGGTAATATTGGAACGTTCCGCAAATAGCGCTGCTTCCGCCGCAAGACGAGCAACATCCAGACTACCGTCTTTAATAAAGTCGTTTAACCGATTGTCCAACCTTTCTCTATATTCTTCAACAACAACGGGCGATCTTTCCATAATTTTTTCATTGAGCCGGGCTATCAGCCCTACTCTCTCCCTGAGGTCTTTAAACAGTTGTTCTCCTTCTATAGCCCTCATCTGAATTAACTTCTCTATTGCGTCTTCCACGGCTTCTTTAATTGCCAGCCAGTATTCCTCTATCGCCACAGGGTTCTCTTCCAACGCCAGAACACCCGGCTGGACTACAATATCTTTAAGCTTTATCTTGCCTTCAGCGCCAAGGTTTTCCTGCAGTTCTTTCATTGCATTATAATACGCCGCAGCCAGGGCTTTGTCAACTTTTACGAAGGCAGTTTTTTCACCGCAATCTTCCACTCCCAAGAAACCGTCAACCCGCCCGCGGGCTAATCGTGACTGGATTAAACGTTTAATTTGGTCTTCCATAGACATAAGTGAGCGCGGCATACGCAAGACCACCTCTAAAAAGCGGTGATTTACCGCTTTTAGCTCTACAGTGAACTTCTTTCCATTCGTGCTGGCCTCACCACGGCCATAACCGGTCATGCTTTTTAACAATTCTTCACCACCCGGTATTATAGCGATATTAGCTTTCAATATAGTATTGTCTATTACTAAAAAATTATTTCGTTGCCCAGTTTTAATAGCCAGTCCCCATAAAGGAAATAACAGGCAACAAGGTTTTATTCGCCCTTAATAGGAGGGAATCCTTCATTTTCCCCAAAAAATAGCCTGATAACATTTGCGCCAAGGGGTAATATATAACGTACTGTTAATTAACCTATTTAACTTTGACTTTTGATACCGGTTAGTACCGTACTCCTTAAGTCTTGTCCAATAGTATTTGCCATTAGGATCTTAAACGGATACAGAATTCTCTAAAAAAGAATAGTGCAGTCTTTCGGGTTCGCACCACCTGCACTAACAACCTTGTTAAGCTATTTAATTTTACCCAATAACTCTGTTATCCTGTCCAGACCTTCTTTTATGCTATCCATCGAAGTGGCATAAGATATGCGGAAATAATCATCATTCCCGAAAGCCACACCCGGTACCACAGCCACCTGCATTTTTTCAAGAAGGACAGCGGCCAAGTCGGTTGCATTGTTGATTCTATTACCATTAAATGACTTACCGAAAAAGGCCTTTACGTTAGGAAATAAATAGAAAGCGCCACCCGGCCGGTTACAGGAAACCCCTGGGATGGCCCGCAACCGTTCCATCATATAATCCCTTCTCCGGGCGTACTCCATTACCATCCGCCCAACCGGCTCCTGATCTCCGGTTATCGCTGCAACGCTAGCCGTCTGAGCTATAGATGTAGGGTTTGATGTGGAATGGCTTTGTAGATCGGCCATAGCAGCGGCCACGGAAACCGTTGCGGCGGTGTAACCGATTCGCCAGCCTGTCATGGCGTAGGCTTTGGAAACACCGTTAATAACTACAGTGCGCTCTTTGAGCTCAGGTGAAAGTGACGCAATGTTGATATGGCGGAGGCCGTCGTAGATTAGCTTCTCATAAACCTCATCGAAAATAACTAAAATATTATCGTACTTAATAATAACATCCCCGAGGGCTTTCAGTTCTGCTTCTGAATAAACCGCGCCGGTTGGATTGCCCGGACTGTTCAGGATTAGAAGCCTGGTACGCGGGGTAATTGCCGCTTCCAGTTTGTCAGGGGTTAATTTAAACCCGTTATCATCCCATGTTTCAACAATCCTCGCCTCAGCCCCGGCCAGCTTTATTTGTTCCAGATAACTTACCCAGTAAGGGGAAGGCAATATTACTTCATCTCCTTCCTGGACAAGAACATGGAGGGCATTATAAAGGGAATGCTTCGCACCGGAAGAGACAACGATCTGGGCCGGTTTGTACTCCAAACTCTGTTCAAGTTTAAATTTATTGCATATTGCTTCTTTTAACTCGACAGTGCCTGCGACAGGCGTGTATTTAGTAAAACCACCCCATATGGCGGCAATAGCAGCTTCTTTAATATGTTTCGGAGTGTCAAAATCCGGTTCTCCCGCCCCAAAGCCAACTACGTTAAGTCCGCGGGCCTTCATTTCTTTGGCCTTGGCGTCTATGGCCATGGTTGGGGATGAACTGATCCTCAGAGCCCTGCCGGATAATCTCATTATTATTCCTCCCTGATCAACGCATTAATTAATATACGCTAACTCAATATCTATCTTATATATTTTATCACTGTGCTTTGAACATGCAACATTATCATAAAATGTATACATTATTATTAATCAGAATCCAACTAATTGAACATATCAAAGTTAGCAAGATAATTAATGCCAGAATGGTGTAACTAAACCATTAATTGGAGGATATGCATAGTACTCCTGAGGATTAGTTTTTTAAATAAAAATAAATAGTCAGGTTATATTGCCTCAAACTTCTGGTGTGGATTTATAATGTTTTATTTCCATAACTTATTATGTTTTTCATTCATTTTGCATCAATTTTTATAAGTGATAATTTTCCGGTAAACTTAAAACCTCATGCAGCTGTTTTTTTAGTAAGGATAATACCCGGTGAAAACCTCCTCTGCGGGGCCAGTCATGTAGATGCGATTGTCAGCCTCCCATTCGATCAACAGGTCTCCAGCCTTTAACCGCACTGTAACCCGCCTCTCTGTGTGGCCGTTTAGTACACAAGCAACCACTGTTGCGCAAGCTCCCGTACCACAGGCCATAGTCTCACCGGCTCCCCTTTCCCAGACCTTCATTTTTATCTCTTTCCTGTTCAGAACCTGAACGAACTCCACGTTAGTCTTGCGGGGGAATACGTGGTGGATCTCAAGTTGGGGGCCAGCCACATGCATGGGGACCAAGTCAATATCAGGAACAAAAATGACGCAGTGGGGATTGCCCATGGAAACCGCGGTCACGCGGTAAGCTACGCCGCCAACTTCCAGCAGTTCGTCGATTACCCGCCCTGGTGGTCCTTCCATAGGTATCTCAGAGCGATCCAGGCGGGGTTCCCCCATGTCAACCCGTACCAGCCTTACCCGGCTGTTTTCAATGATTAATTCAGGAACTATAATTCCTGCCAGTGTTTCCACCCGGATTTTGTCCTTGTTGACTATACCGTGTTCATAACAGTATTTGGCCGCGCATCGGATAACGTTCCCGCACATTTCGGCCTCACTGCCGTCGGAATTAAATATGCGCATGTTTATATCGGCAGTATTAGAAGGAAGCAACGGTACCAAACCATCGGCACCGATTCCAAAGTGACGGTCACACATTTTGGCGGCAAGCCACGGAAAGTCCCTTGGGTTTACTTCTTCCTTAAAACAGTTTATCAGGATAAAATCGTTGCCGAGGCCCTGTACTTTGGTAAAATTCAAGTTACCTACCTCCCAGTGTCATATAATTATTATATTACCTCAATTATACTTTCAGGTACATAACTTTTTGCCTGACCCCGTCTGAAAGATGCCGGAGCAGTACCCCCAGGGCGGTGGGCGCTGAAGATATAACCATGATAATGGCCCAGTGCAGCCCGTTTAAGTAAACAGTATTGAAAATCGGTTGCAGGAAAGGCACATAGTCCACCACCAACTGCAAAGCAGAAGAAATAAATACTGCTCCCACCAGGCAGGGGTTGGTAAAAATTCCAGTTCCAACAGTAGTTTGATTCTCCGAACGACAGGTAAACACATAGAATAGTTGAATAAAAACAAGGGTGTTTAAGGCCATGGTACTGGCCAGGGATACTTCACCCAGGAAAAGCCCAATCGCAAAAGCCGCCAGCGCACCGAGGCCGATCACCATTCCGCCGGTTCCAATCCGCCAGGCCAGGCCGTATATAGAAGCACTATCCCAGGGACGGCGAGGCGGCTGCGCCATAATGTCGTGATCATATGGATCACTGTTCAGCGCCATGGCTGGAAGACTACAGGCAATCAGATTCACCCATAGAACTTGAACGGGTGCCAGGGGCAGGGGAAAACCCGCCAATACGGCAAGAAACATTGTCAATACCACTCCAACACTGCAGGAAATGAGATAACGGATAAGCTTACGAATGTTGCTGTAGGTACCCCGCCCTTCCTTAACAGCGGCTATAATACTGCCAAAGTCGTCGTCCGCCAGGACCGCAGACGATACATCCTTGATTATACCAGTGCCGGCGCTTCCTGCGGTGATTCCTATATCCGCCTCTTTAACCGCCGGTACATCGTCAAACTTGCTGCCAGCAACGGCAACTATGTGTCCTGACTGTTTTAAGGCCTGTACAATTTGCATTTTGTGTTTTGACAAAACCCTGGCGTATACTGAAGTATGATCCGCTACCTCCCGGAACTGTTCTTCGGACATACGGTCCAGATCGCGGCCGGTTAAAACCGTATCCCCTTTGGAGAGAATGCCCAGTTCCCTGCCTATTGCTTGCGCGGTAAGCTGGTGGTCGCCGGTAATCATCACTACCTTTATTCCAGCCTTGCGGCAGATTTGTATTGCTTTCACCGCGGCCGGTCTAAGATGGTCAATCATTCCAGCCAAGCCAAGGAATACAAGCCGTTGTTCAAGAGTATTTTCTGAAAGCTCCTCGCTTCTAGTATTGGCAGGAACTTCCTTGCAGGCAAAGGCCAGCAGGCGAAGCCCTTGCTCAGCCAGGCGGGAATTCTGAGCCAGGATTTCTTCCCTCTCCGGTGCCAATAATGGCACAGTCATTCCGCCTTTATATGTATGTGTACACAATGCCAGGAGCAACTCCGGCGCGCCCTTTACATATGCTGTCATAACTCCGGAAGTTTGCCTGTATACCACAGTCATACAATTACGCCCGGAATTAAAAGGCAACTCAGCAATCCGCTGTTCTTTCATCTCTAATCTTTCTCGCCAGAAGCCGGCTTTGGCGGCCATAACCAGTAGCGCTCCCTCAGTGGGGTCCCCGATGACCGACCACTCCTTGGCTGGGCGGCCATGGGCCAGACCCCTGAAAAGCCCGGCAACACTGATACTGCCTCGCTTCAGAACCGCGTTGTTGCATAACGCGGCAGCTTTCATAAAAAGAGTAAACTGAAGCCCCTGCCTTTCACCTGTTCCGGTAAATTCCCCCTTGGGATCGTAACCTTCGCCTGTCACATCAACAGAATGCCCGCCCACAACAACCTTTCGCACGGTCATTTCATTTTGGGTGAGTGTCCCGCTTTTATCCGCACAGATCACAGTAGCGCAACCGAGGGCTTCTAAAGACGGAATTATGCGAATAACAACATTACGGCGGATCAAACGCCTGGCCCCAATAGCCAGAGCCTCCGCGACAACAGACGGCAGCCCTCCGGGGTTGGCCACCGCCACCAGGCTAATCCCCGTCAGAAACAACTGAAAAACATCATTCCTTCTCATAACTCCAATTATCATTACGACTGCAATGATAATAAGACAATATGCCGACAGGTTCTTGCCCAGGCGGACCAAAGGGCACTGGAGCAGCATCTCTCCCTGCCCGTCTTCCCGGATCATATCAGCTATGCGACCCATTTCAGCAGCCATACCAGTTCGGACTACAAGGCCGCACCCCCGTCCCCTGGTAACCACTGTGCCCATATAAGCCATATTAATAGTGTCTCCTATGGCTAAATCTTTGTCGGGGAGGGTTTCTTCCTGTTTCTTCACCGGCGACGTTTCCCCGGTAAGCGCCGACTCTTCTATTTCAAGTTGATCAGCTTGCAGTAATCGCAGGTCAGCCGGAACCCTATCCCCTTTGTTAAGGAGAACAATATCACCCGGTACCAGTTCCACCGCCGGCAATTTGCGTTCCCGACCGTCCCGGATCACTATAGCTTCCGGTCCAGCCAGCTGTTTTAATAACTCTATGGAATGTTCGGCGCGGTATACCTGGATAAAACCTATAATGCCCTTAGCAATCACAATGCTCACGATAGCGCATGCACCGGCGAAGTTTCCAAAAAAGCCAACAATCGCTGTTCCCGCTAATAGCATTAATACTACGGGGTCACCAAATTGGCTAATGAAAAGCTGCCACAGGTGTATTTGAGAAACGCTAGACAACTCATTAGGGCCGAATCTGGAAGCCCTTTCTTTAGCCTCCTTATCGGACAGGCCCTTTATGCCGTCGGTTCTACATTGTTCAACGACCTCTTGTTTCGTTAAGGCGTACCAACGCCAGGTCATAACCAGTCACCCCTTGTCCATTATTTCCTTTTTATTCCTAAACATATTCGATCCATTTAAAAATATTACCATTTGCGTTGAGGCTGGTTGCCATAACAAAAACCCGGGCGGCAAAATCCAAAGCCTATTTTGAGATATATTAATTTTGAGCCATTTTAAAGGTTGTTTTTCCTTCCTTCTATACATTATGATAGATTAAAAGCAACCCTTTTACTTAATGAACATGAGTATAAAGTTTGCTCAACATGGCATGGCGCTTACCTTTAGGGCGATTTTGAGCCTTCATTCAAGGAGCGAGTGAGCCCTCGGAATAGCCAGGGAACTGTCAGAGTAAGCGAAGCGAGCGAGTTTGACCGGGCCCGGGGGCGAAGGTGCTCATACTAACTATAAAAGGCGAATATGAACCCGTTGGTAAGCATCACGCCAGACTAAAATTATCTGAGCAAACGATATATTCGTATCAATAAATCCGGGTTCCTGACTACGGCAAAGCAACGGAGGTAAAATACCATGCCTTTTGACGGTCTCGTGCTGGCAGCGGTGCGAAAAGAGCTTAATGACAAATTGACTGGCGGCCGAATTGAAAAAATTTACCAGCCTGACAAAGACGAAATAGTTTTATCGGTTCACCGTATGGGGAGCCGGTGCCGCCTACTCCTTTCGGCGAATGCTCAAAACGCACGGATCCACCTTACCAGCACAATCAAAGAAAACCCTATCACCCCTCCTCTCTTTTGTATGGTGCTACGCAAGCACCTGGAGGGCGGCAGGGTCATTAGCTTTGAGCAAAACGGCCTTGAGCGGGTTCTTCTGGTGAAAATAGATTCGAGGGATGAGTTGGGTCACCAGTCTCCCAAACACCTAATTTGCGAAATTATGGGCAAACACAGCAACATTATCTTGGTAGAGCCCTCTGTTAATACCATTATTGACGGTATAAAACGCTATTCCCACGCTGTCAGCAGATACAGGGAAGTATTGCCGGGACGACCATATCTCCCCCCGCCGCCTCAAAAGAAGCTGAATCCGCTTTTGGTGGACGAAGGACAGTTCAGATTGGCCTGTCTTGACTCATCTCTGGAAACAGCCCTCCCGGATCTGCTACAAAGACACTTTGAGGGACTAAGCGCCGCTACCTGCAGGGAAATTGTTTTTAGATCCAACCTTTCTCCGGACACTATTCTGGATCAGTGCGGTGATCACGAACTCAGGGCAATATGGTTATCACTCTATAGATTAACCGTTCCGGCCGGTGAGGGCCGCTTTGAACCTTGCCTGACCACCAGCATAAAAGGCAAACCGCAGGATTTTGCCGCCATAGACCTTAATCACACCAGGCTTAAAAGAAAGCATGGAGAAATGAACTCTCTAATAGATATTTTCTTTTCAGACCGGGAACAGACAGAAAAAATAAACAAGACAAAAAAAGCTCTAATAAACTCCCTGAAAAAAGAAATTGCCAGGCTGGAAAAGAAACTGGATCTTTACGAGGAAAGCCTGGATGAGACCGCCGGAGCGGAAAAGCTGAGGCTTTATGGAGAATTGCTCACAGCCAATCTCTACCGGTTGGGGGAAAATAAGCATGAGGTATCTCTGGAGAATTTTCATGAAAAAGGGCAACAAACCGTAACCATACCCCTCGACCCACACCGTTCCCCTGCAGAAAATTCCCAAGCGTATTTTAAAAAATATTTAAAGGCAAAAAACACACGCTCAGCAGTGGAGTTGCAGGTTGCCCAAGCCCGCGAAGAACTCAATTATCTGGAAGGGGTCGGAGCAGCCCTGGATCAAGCCGGTGAACTGTCCGAGCTGGAGGAAGTAAGACAGGAGCTTATCGAGCAGAGATATTTAAAACAACCCGCACACACACCAGGCAGCCGGAAGAATAAAAAAGAAAAGCTTATTCCCAAACCTCTCTCCTTCCGCTCTTCAGACGGTTTTCAGTTATTTGTCGGGAAAAACAACAAACAAAATGATTATTTGACCTTGAAAATGGCCCGGGAAAGTGATCTATGGCTGCATACCAAGGATATCCCCGGCGCTCATGTGATAATCAAGACAGAGGAAAAGGAAGTAACTCCAACTACCTTGTCAGAAGCTGCCGGACTAGCGGCATTTTTCAGTAAAGCGCGGGGCTCAAAGAATGTCCCTGTAGACTATACCCTAAAAAAGCATGTCAGTAAACCAAGAGGCGCACGGCCCGGAATGGTTATCTACGGGCAACAAAAAACAATAATGGCTGTTCCCGATGAAGATCTCGTAAAAAAGCTCAGTACCGGCGACACTGGCCAGAGCATCATTAATTAAGTAAATTGACTATAAAGTTTGAACAGGCTGGAATGGCGTTTGCCGTTAGGGCGATTTTAAGGACAGCAATGGCGAAAAGTATAAGCTTAATATGTTCCAAAGATAAATGCATTGCTATCATGGATATAGATAATAATTTAGATGTCCCTGCTGCCCGGCTTCACCACCGGGAAACCTTTCTTGCACAGAGGGCATTCTTCCGGTGTGTAGGATGTCACTTCGGTAGTTAAAAGCGCTTCTGTCCGCACTCCCAGTTCCTCCGTACCGTTGCTCCTGTCCACAAGCACACCGGCGCCAACCACTTCACCGCCGAGCCCCTTGACGATTTCTATAACCTCACGTACCGACCCGCCTGTAGTAATCACATCTTCCACTACCAACACCTTATCGCCAGGTTTAATAGAAAAACCTCTTCTTAATTTCATTACGCCATTTTCCCGCTCAGCGAACATGCTGAGTACACCCAGCGCTCGCGCCACTTCATAGGATACAATAACGCCACCCGTGGCGGGGCCGATTACTGCGGAAATGTTCTCCCCTGCGAATCTCACAGCCAGTTCCCGGCAAAGGGTCTCTGTATAATTGGGATGTTGCAAAACCATGGCGCATTGAAAATAGCGGTCGCTGTGACGTCCCGAAGTCAACTGGAAATGCCCCGTTAGCATGGCCCGGGTATTTTGAAAAATTGATAAAACTTCATCTGTTGTCAACAAAAAGCACCCCCGAATAATTTAACTTAAATGGTTATAAAGTTTACTCAGACACCCACGCCGCTGAACTTTTATAGTCAATTTAACTTATTTCCCTTAAAATCGCTTTAGCTGCTTCCACCGGGTCAGGGGCGGCAATAACCGGTCTTCCTACCACAAGGTAAGTAGCGCCCAGCCTTACCGCATCACCGGGCGTCATCGTCCGCTTTTGGTCGTTTACAACTGCTCCCGCCGGGCGCACGCCGGGAGTGATAATCACGAAATCAGTCCCGCACGCTTCTCTGATAGCTGTTATTTCCCGAGGTGACGCTACCACTCCGTCCAGCCCGGCCTCTTTGGCCATCTTGGCCCAGGATACGACTCGTTCCCGTATAGCGCCTGGTATACCAATCTCATCATTAAACATTCTCTGATCGATACTGGTAAGGACAGTCACTGCTACCACCTGGGGGTGATCCACCCCGGCCCTTTCAGCCTCGTCCCGGGCAGCCTCCGCGGCTGCCCGCATCATAGTACTTCCTCCAGCCGCATGCACATTCAGGATTGAAGCCCCGTGCCTGGCAATCACCCGGGCGGCCCCGGCTACGGTGTTGGGTATATCGTGCAGTTTCAGGTCCACAAAAACAGAAACGTTTTTTCTTTTAAGAATGCGGATCGTCTCCGGGCCGACACTATTATAAAACTGCATACCTACCTTGAACGCCCCGGCGTATGGTTCCAAGCCGTCTACCAGATTAACCGCTTCCTCAACTGTATCAACGTCCAAGGCGATGATCAGAGGGTTTTTTATCAAAGACATAACCTTCCTCCCCAATACTAATACAATTACATTTATTATACCCAAACATTTTTTAGTTTCAGGACTTTGGTCCTACATCTTTGAGACTTTATATCTCAAAAAATGATTGAGTTAACAAATAGCAATTTACGCATGAATTTAACATATGTTATAATTTGTTTATTCAATATGTGCTTCTGTTTTTCCTGCCCAAATTAATGTTTTACCAAATGTGAGCCAATTGCAAAATGTTAAAAAACGAATGATATAAACATGTAGATTCGGCAAAGTTTATAAAAGTTGCTCTTG
>MVRN01000060.1 GCA_002067965.1 Pelotomaculum sp. PtaU1.Bin035 | reverse complement strand
AGTTCACTCCATAGAAATTAAATGCAAATTCCATAGGGTAATTTATGAAACTATCATCAGGGTGTGGATAGTATGCGCCTGTAGCGCTAATATCCTCAAATCCGAAGTCCTGTCCCGCAGGATCATAATATGCGGAAGAATATGTATAGCCAAAGGAATCAGGACCGCCTTCCAACGCGGCAGCCACAACATTTACTATCAGCGCCGCGCTTTCATTTTTACCGGATGATACTGCTGTTATCGAGAGGACATCATTAACCAGAAGTTCCGCCCCGCCGTTCAATGTCACTGTATAGGCGCCGGCGCCCGCGCCCGCAGTCGCTCTCCCTATTTCGGTTCCGTTTCTCTTGACCATAACAGTCGCGCCGGCTTCGGCAGTCCCGGATATCGTGTTGTCTCCCGCCTCAATAATTCCCGTTACCGATGGCCGGGCTGTTGTTTGGACAACCGTTCCAGAACCAGTATTCGTTTCAACGGGTCTATTTGCGCGGTTAACAATTATTATATATATTTTAGTAACGTTACCGGCTCCGGCAACCACTATTGTTATTGTATTATCACCCTCGACTAAGTTGATTGGCGCCGGCTGGCCGCTTGGCACATTCGCGCCATTTACCGATACAGTCAGGTTGCCTCCAACCACCGCAGGCGTTACGGCGATACTGCTGACGCCGTATTCCACGCTTGCTGAATAATTTGTGACATTAGGACTAAAAGAGGGACTCAAGCTGCCCGCGCTTATTGAAAGACCGTTTAGCTCCACACTCACAATGCGAGTTATGGTTACTGTGTACGTCTTTGTCGTTTTGCCGTCCCAGGCGGTAACCTCCACAGTTATGATATTATTACCCATACTGAGGCTTATTGGCGCTGACTGCGCGCCGCTTGCCGCCGCCACGCCGTTTATCTTAATTGTGGCGCCGGCGGCGGTTGCGGTTACGGTCACGCTGGCCACGCTGCCGTCTACTTCGGCGGTGTAGCTGGCGGTATCCGGACTGAAGGCGGGATTCAAGCTGCCCGCGCTTATTGTCAGGCCGCTTAGCCTGGCGCTGGCGGCTCTGGTCACGGTGATTGTGTATGTCTTGACGGTTTTGCCGTCTTTTGAGGTAACCTCTATGGTTATTGCGGTGTCTCCGCTGCCCAGGGCAACCGGCGCGGATTGCGCGCCGCTTGCTGTCACTGTTCCGTTTATTTTTATTGCCGCGCCGGCGTCGTTTACGCTTGCGGTCACGGTTATTTCGTTTTTGCCGCTGTCCGCTGCCGCGGTGTAGCTGGTTATGTCGGATTTGAATGCGGGGTCTATATTAACTCCATCTAAGGTTAAGCTCTTCAAGTCGGCTCCGCCTGTTTTGGTTATTTTTATGGTGTATGTTTTAACGGCTTTGCCGTTTTTGGAGGTTACTTCCACGGTTATCGGGGACTCTCCGTAGTCCAGTATGACCGGTCCGGACTGTGTGCCGCTTGTTATTGCCGCGCCGTTGATTTTTATTGCGGCGCCGGGGTCGGCCGCGGTGGCGGTAACGGTGACGCTGTCTACACTACTGTCCACGACGGCGGTGTAGCTGAATGTCGCCGGGCCGAACACCGGGCTCAGGCTTCCCGCGCTTATCGCCAGGCTCTTTAAGTCGGCTCCGCCCGGCCTGGTTACGGTGATGGTGTATGTTTTTGCGGCTCTGCCGTTTTTGGAGGTTACTTCCACGGTTATTTTGTTTTCTCCGGCGTCCAGGGCGATTGGCGCGGACTGCGCGCCGTTTGTTATTGCCGTGCCGTTGATTTTTATCGCGGCGCCGGGGTCGGCCGCGGTGGCGGTAATGGTTATGCTGTCGACGCTGTTTTCTACTTCGGCGGTATAGCTGTCGGCGGCGGGGGTGAACGCCGGGTTTAGGCTGCCTGAGCTTAATGTGAGGCTGTTTAGCTCGGCTTTGCCGGATTTTGTTATGGTAATGGTGTATGTTTTTGTGTTTCTGCCGTCTTTTCCGGTTACTTCTATGGTTATGAGGGTGTCTTCACTGCCTATGGCTATCGGCGCGGACTGGGTGTCGCTTGCTGTTGTTATGCCGTTTATTTTTATTGTTGCCTCGGGATCTGCCGCCACCGCGGTCACGGTGATGTTTTCCACGCTGTCTTCTATTACTGTGGCGTAGGTCCTGACGCCGGAGCTGAACGCGGGGTCCAGCGCGCCGGCGCTTGTTGTCAGGCTTTTTAGGTACGCGCCGGTGTCACAGGTGGTAAAGCTGATGGTGCGCCCTTGGGCCATGGAGTTGCCTATGCTGTCTTTGACCAGGCCGGCGGGCAGGTCGAGGGTGTATGTGGCGTTGTAGTCGAGGGTTTGCAGTGGCTGCAGGGTCAGTGTTTTGCTGTCGATGCTGCCGCTGAGGCTGATGTTTTTGCTGCCCCCTTGCAGGAAGTGATCATAGTAGTTTTCTCCGGGGGCTATGTTTTCGCTGAATGTTATGGTGACGGGCTGGTCTACGGGCACGTTGGTTGCTTTGTCGTATGGTTTTATGTTTTTTATGACCGGCGGGGTGTTGTCTTCGAGTACGGCGTAGAGTGAAAAGTGCCGTACGCTGGCGGTGACGAGCCAGTTGTCTGTGTCAAGGGCGCTGTTCTGGTATTCCCACGCGCGGGTGTCGGGGTTGTAGTAGTATATTGCTACGTTTTCTTTGCCGGGTGTGCTCTTCAGGCCGATGGTGACGGCGATCCCGGAGGGAGCGCCGTTCAAGCTGATGTCCGCCGCCTGGCCGGCCATGTCTGAGCCTTCGGGCAGGCGGGTCAGTTTTTTGTGCTCTTGTACGGTTACGGCCGCTCCGTCACTCAAGGCGGTGCCGGACGGGATGGTGATCTGGATTTCTCCGCCGCTAAAGGTTTGTACCAGGTCGGATGTCAGGTATCCGGACGGGATGTTTTGTTCTTCTTTTGGCCCGATTTCGTCTTTGTTGCCGCCGCCGCTATTTCCGGACGCGGGTGACGCCGGTGTTGCGCCGGTGTTTTGACTGCCGCCGCCCGAGGTGGCCTGGCTGACGGAGTTGATTATATTTTCTCCTATGGATTGGGTGGTTCGTCCCGGGTTTTCGGGCTGCTCTCCCGGTTGCTCTCCGGGCTGCTCTTCCGGTTGTGTTCCGGGCAGTTGTTCGGCCTGCTGTTCTACCGGTACGGGCGGGGTGACCACGGGCGCGCTTTGTTCGATGGTGTTGGCGCGCTCTTCTACCCAGTTTTGGGCTTCTTGCCAGTTTTGTTGTTGTTCGGTTGTCATGGGGGCGGGGGGCGCCGGGGGCGTGTCCGGCGAACTGACGTTTGTGGTCTGTCCGGGTGTTACGGTTACGGATTGTCCGTTGTTTGAGGAAACTTCGACGTGTCCGTCGGCCACGCTGGTGATGTTATAGCCGGGGCCGACTTGGTTCATCCAAAAGGTCCCTCTGACTGAGGCCACGCCCCAGGGCATGTCTACTTCTACCCGCACTTTTTCTTCGTAGGCGGTTTGCCACCACTGGAGGTCCTGGCTTTCGGTTTCTCCTTCGGCTACGATGAGGCCCCATGGTATGCCACGCATGGCGCAGGCTATTTCTATGCTGTTGCTGCCGGTTGTTTTGCCGGGTGTTTTTTTGTCTATGTATGTGCTGGCCAGGGCGCCGAAGAGTTTGCCCTGGGTTAGTTCCAGTTTCAGGCGGTCTATTACTGTGCCGGGTGTGCCGTCTTTTAGGATGGTGCTCTGGCCGCGGGCTTCGGTGATGGTGAGGGTGGTGAGGGAGTCCAGTCTCAACCCTGAGCCGTCGGGAAAGTTTAGTTCGGCCTGGCCGCCGGGGCCGGTTTTTATGATTGTGCCTTCTTCACAGGCTGCCGGCCCTGTGATTTCTTGGGGGTCCCGGCCGGGTTTGGCGATGGTGGTTTTGCCTTTTATGGGAATGAGGGCGCCGGTAAGTGTTGTTTTGTTCCGCCCGGGATCTATGTTCAGCATGGTGGCGAGGCCCTTGGCGAATTGGGCGCGGGTGGCCTGGACCTGGGGGGCGAAGCTGTTTTTTTGGGCGATTGTGAACAGGCCTGCCTGCAGGGCTATGGCTATTTGGTTTCTGGCCCAGTATGCCGGGTCTATGTCGGTGATTGTTTCGGTAAGTGGTGTGTCGATAGGCAGGGGTTCGTTTGTCAGCCGCAGCAGGAGGACGCAGGCTTCGGCCCGGCTCACCGGCGCTTCGGGCTTGAATGTTCCGTCGGGGTAGCCTTTGATGAGGCCGCCCCGGGCGGCTGTTTCGATTATGGAGTAGGCCCAGTGGTCGGGGCTGACGTCGGTGTATGTCTGGCCGGCGGGTGCTTGTATGTTTAAGTTTCCGGCTCTGACCAGCAGGGCGGCCGCTTCTGCTCTGGAGATGTTTCCGTCGGGACGGAAGCTGCTGTCGGGGTAGCCCTGGATGAGGTTCGTTTTTATCAGGTAGTTGATGTATGGATAGTATGTGTCGCTTTCGGGCAGGTCGGTGAAGGCCGGCCCGGCGGCTAAGGCGCAGGATGCGGCTATCAGGGTGATCGCGGTGATGACGGCTAAAATAACGGTATGAATATAAACCGTTCTAAACGTATAGTCCCCTTTTTTCAATTCAAAGACACTCCCCAAAATAATATTTATTATTCCTATATAAACACCGCACAATTGCTTCCCCGCTGATAATCATTAAGTTGACCCGCATAAATCATATTTTTTTCAGTCTGCAACACTCAATGGCCCTCGGCCTTAATTTCGGCATTATAGATTAAAAAATTAAGCATAAAACAATCAATTCTTAAAATACGCTATCATGCTTTAATTTTACACTTATCGTTAATTATGGACAAGTATTATCTTAGAGCTGTATTTATTAGCTTTGAAATATTAACAGGCCGCCCCGAACTAATGTTTTACAATGTCCATTTTTATGATATAATTAATAGAAGTAATTTACTTAAAAGGCTGGTGAAGAGATGGGTGAAAGTCTTAATCCAAGAGAAGAGGCCATCCTGGCAATGATTAAAAAAAGCATCCGCGAAAAAGGCTACCCCCCCTCAGTCAGAGAAATCGGACAGGCCGTAGGCTTGAGTTCAAGCTCCACAGTGCATGGCTACTTGAAAAGGCTTGAGGGAAGAGGTTACCTTAGGCGCGACGCAACCAAGCCCAGGGCAATGGAAGTTATCCATGACAAAGAAGGTGAAGAAGCTGCATCAGTGAATGTCCCTTTGTTAGGGCGGGTAGCGGCCGGCGCTCCTCTCCTGGCCACCGAGAACAGGGAGGATATCTTCCCCCTCCCGGCCCACTTTACCGGAACCGGTGAGTTTTTCATGCTTACCGTGAGTGGCGACAGCATGATCGAAGCCGGGATCCTGAATGGAGATATGGTCGTGGTGAGACAACAGCACGACGCCAATAACGGTGAGATCGTCGTAGCCCTGCTGGAGGATGAAGCCACCGTCAAGCGGTTTTTCAAAGAAAGCGGCCGGATCCGGCTGCAGCCGGAAAACCGGCTGTTAAAGCCGATTTATACGAAAGACGTCCAGGTGCTGGGCAAAGTTGTGGGCCTGCTCCGTAAAATACATTAATTTACTGATAAAGAAACACCGCCATCACGATGGCGGTGTTTCTTTATCAGTAAAAAAACGCTTATGCATCTCCCGGTCATTGATAAAGCCGGCGAAAGCATCGATAGCGAACCCCCCCATGCCTTGGTTGTGCCGGACTTGATAGAGACAGCGCCTCAGGTCAAGGCCGGCCACCAGCACCTCCCTCACCCATCCCAGTTTCAGCGACTCCCGGACGGAATACCTGGATACGATGCTCACCCCCAGACCCGCTTCAACTGCCGTGATTACAGCCCTGGTGCTTCCCAATTCCATCCCAATCCGCATCTGTTCCATGGCAATATCTTGTTCGGCCAGTTTCTGTTCGATAGCCCTGCGGGTTCCCGAACCCTGCTCGCGAAAAATCATGGACTCGTTCTTTAGGTCGGACGCCATTATTGTGCCTATATCCGCCCATGGATGCGCGGCCGGAACGATCAACGACAGCTGGTCCGGGAACCACGGCGCGCAGTCAATTCCTTCACCTTCCACAGACATGCCGGTGATGCCCAGATCGATTTCCCGATGCCTGATCCAGCGTTCTACCTGCCCGCTTCCCGACACTTTAAGGGTAACTTGGATCCCCGGATATTTTTTTTTAAACTCTCCGATAAAAAGCGGGAGAAGGTACTCCCCGGGAATTGTACCGGCGCCCACAACCAGGCGCCCTGTCTTCAACCCCTTCAGGTCGTCCAGCCCGGCCTTGATTTTTTGGTAATGCTGCAACATTTGTTTCGCCTCTGGATAAAGCAGCCGCCCCGCGTCAGTTAGAACCATTTTCTTATCGCCGCGCTGAAACAAGACCGCCTGAAGATCTTCCTCAAGCGCCTTTATTTGGAAACTAACTGCCGGCTGACTCATATAAAGCTGGCGGGCAGCCTTGGTAAAGCTTTGGAGATCAGCCACCCATAAGAATGCCTCCAATTGCTTTAAATTCATTAAAACACCACCGTCAACAGACATCTTGCTTAAAAAACATGTCAATTAAGTTTTCGCTAATAATTTATAAAAACCTTCTTATTTTTTAAACTTTCTTAAAATTCCCATAATAAAAACAGCTTAATTATTATTTATATTTCATCACTTCTCTGGCGGCGGAAAGCACTGCCAGCCGGACATACTCCTTGGAAAGACCTCCCTGAAGGTATACTGCGTAGGGAGGCCGGACCGGGCCATCCGCGCTCAGCTCTAAAGAAGCGCCTTGAATAAATGTCCCCGCGGCCATTACTACCGGGTCCCCGTAACCAGGCATTGCGGCCGGCTCCGGACGGATATGTGAATCCACAGGAGAAGCCCCCTGGAGTCCGCGGCAAAAAGCCGACATCCGTTCCGGGGAGCCAAGTCTTATAGCTTGTACGATATCGCTGCGTACTTCATGGTACGCCGGCAAAACTTCAAATCCCAGTCTCTCAAAAAACCTGGAGGCAAAGACTGCTCCTTTGAGCGCTTCGGAAACGATGTGCGGCGCCAGGAACAACCCTTGAAAAAGCAGCCTCTGGCATTCCGCGGACGGGCCCACCTCGGATCCGATGCCCGGCGCGCTCCAACGGTTGGCCGCCATCTCGACAAACTTTTGTCTCCCTACCACATATCCCCCGGTCGGAGCAATACCACCACCCGGGTTTTTGATCAGCGAACCGGCCGCCAAATCAGCGCCCGCTTCCACCGGCTCTTCGCCTTCAACAAATTCGCCGTAGCAATTATCAACAAAAACTACCGTGTCCGGCTTTTTCTTTTTGATTAGATTAATTATTTCCCGAATTTCACCGGTTCCTAAAGACGGCCCCCAATTGTACCCCCTGGAACGCTGGAGCATAACCATTTTTGTCCTGCCATTTAACGCCTTTTCAACGCCGGCAAAATTTATTCCGCCTCCGGGCAATGGCTCAACCTGGTTGTAAAGCACACCCAATTCGCGCAGTGAGCCGCCCGCTTCGCCTCTGATCCCGATCATTTCGCCCAGGGTGTCATACAGTCCGCCCTGTACCGAAAGAAGTTCATCTCCCGCCCGCAAAACCCCATATAGACACAAGGCGATAGCATGAGTGCCTGATACAATCTGGCTCCGGACCAGTGCGGCCTCCGCCCGGAAAACGTCGGCATAAACTTCTTCAAGCGCCCCTCTCCCCTGGTCGCCGTAACCGTAGCCGGTTGATCCTTTCAGGTGAAAATCACTAACCCGCGCCCGCCGGAACGCTTCCAGCACTTTGGCGTGATTTTTCAGCGCCTTTTCTTCAATTAAACGGTAGGCCGGCTGGACTTCATGCTCTACTTCTTCGGACAATTGCTCCAGGCCGGGATTACAGCAAGTCATATTAATCCACTCCTCCTTCCAGATCCTCCCTGTCAATAGACATCAGGTCATTGCGGCTCAACTCACCTTTTTTTTGCAGCAAGCGAACAGCCTGGCGGCGGATCGCCCTTTCGATCAGATTTCTCACCAGGCGGGCGTTACCGCTGTGCTCATGCCGTTTATGCTCTTTTTCAATCATAAATCGCAATTCTTCCCTGGCGCCGCCAGACAGGACATACTGTCTCTGCTGCAGCATCAAATCGGCTATGGCAAGAAGTTCCCTGTTGCTGTAGTCGGGAAAAGATATATGAATCGGAAAGCGTGAACGCAAACCGGGGTTCACTTCCACAAACCAGTCCATTTCATCCTGGTAGCCCGCGAGGATCAGGATCAGGTTGTCGCGGTAATCTTCCATCCCTTTTACCAGAGCGTCGATGGCTTCCTTGCCGAAATCCTTTTCGCCCCCCCGGGCCAGTGAATATGCCTCGTCAATGAATAGGATACCGCCCAGAGCTTTTTTGATCTGTTCCCTTGCTTTCTGGGCGGTATGACCGATGAACTCACCCACCAGATCGGCACGCTCAACCTCAACCAAATGGCCCTTCGGCAGCACACCCACCTCTTTGAAAAGCTTGCCCAGGATCCTGGCCACAGTGGTTTTGCCGGTGCCAGGGTTACCCTTAAAAATCATATGCAATACGAGGGGTTCGGCAACCAGCTTTTCTTTTTGCCTTAATCTTTGTATTTCCACAAAAGCGTAAATCTCTTCAATTAATTTTTTTACCCCGTGCAGCCCTACCAGGGCATACAATTCCCGCATAATGTCCCCGGCGTTCTTATGGTGGCACAATTCCTCACTGGCATGAACCGTTTTGAGGTTAGTTTGCAGAACCAGGGCATTCTTTGTCCTGAGCCCGTTATTAGGCGTCTTGCCCCTCCGGGGTTCCTCAATATTCCATATTTTTACTTTCACCGGGATTAAAGCCACCTCTCGGGCATTATCAATAACATTATACGCCCGAGCCGGACAATTACGACCAAAAAAGACAGCCTCTCGGTGGAGGGCCGCCCGGCCAAGTTTACAGTCCCACAAAACTGTTCATAATGGGCGAACTTAATATTGGTCAAGTTTTCTAACACAGACCACACTTGAAAATATAATAGGACCGGCTGCCTGATCAGTAGCCTTTTCCTTCGGAAAAAGAAGTGCTCACAGGTCTCAAGGGTTCAACCGTGGAAATGGCATGTTTGTAAACCATCTTCTGCTTTCCGTCACTTTCCAGGATTACCGTAAAGTTATCAAAGCCCCTTACCATCCCTTTTAGCTGAAAACCGTTGACGAGAAAAATAGTAACCGGGATATTCTCCTTCCTGCACTGGTTTAAAAAGGCATCTTGTAGATTAATTTGGAGTTTGGTCATAGGAGGTCCCTCCGTTGGAATATTTTTCTTTATTGTTTCTATAAATGTTAATATACTCCTTCTATATACCCAAGAATTTCTTGAGCCGCGGCATGCAATCCCTGAAGCGGGTCTATTTCAAGCCACCTGATCCGTTCATCACGGCGAAACCAGGTAAGTTGCCTTTTAGCAAAACGCCTGGTATTCCTTTTTAAAAGTTCAACCGCCTGCGGAAGCGATACCTCCCCGGCAAGGTAAGAAACTATTTCTTTATATCCGAGTCCCCGCATGGAAGCCAGTCCGGCTCCGTAGCCGGCGCTGAGCAGCCCCCTTACCTCCTCCACCAGTCCGGCTGAGATCATTGCTTCCACTCTTTGCTCGATCCGCCGGTAGAGCGTCTCCCGCGCCATCGTCAAACCAAATATCACCAGATTATAAAGCGGGCCGGCGCACCCATTGGTTTTTTGATAGCTGGAGAATGGCTTTCCCGTAAGGTAGTATACTTCCAGGGCGCGGATCACCCGTCTCACATCCCTGGGATGCAGCCTTTCAGCAGACCGCCTGTCCACCTCAGCTAAACGAAGGTGGAGTGATTCAAATCCATTACGCTCAGATTCTTCCCGCAACTCGGCCCGCAATAATTCGTCCCGGCAGGCTCCGGTAAAATCATAGTGATCAATAACCGCCCGAATGTAAAGCCCGGTGCCGCCTGCCAAAATTGGCAATTTGCCTCTCTCCTGGATACTTGCTATCGCCGCGCGGGCTTGTTGCTGGAAAACCGCCGCGCTGTAATCCTGGTCCGGCTCTATTATATTAATCAGGTGATGCGGGATATCGCACATTTCTTTTTTTGTTGGTTTAGCGGTACCGATATCCATATGCCGGTAAACAAGCATGGAATCGGCTGAAACAATTTCGCCGCCAACCGCCCCGGCCACCAGTATGGCCACTTTACTTTTACCCGTTGCCGTCGGCCCGGTAATCACCAGCAGGGGCGGCAAATCTTTTATATTTTCACTCATTTGAAAACACCCTGCCCGTCCATCACCCCATATGCCACGGGGGCATACCTCCCCCCACATATTTTTTTAATACCCAGGCGCTCGAATTCAGCGCTGCCCCGCCTCTCTTTAACCACCACGCGCCTAACCGCTATTCTTGAGGCAAGGCTTATCGTTTCCCGGTCCAGAGGGCCGGGCTCGGCCAAATTACGCATAGCGTTTATAGACGGTGACTGTTGCCTGGGAAAGCGGAACATTGGATCAAAATATACTATATCAAAACTGCCCGGCGATAATTTCCCAAGGTACTCCCGGTGATCTTCCCTAATGACCTCCACCCTTTGCATGGCGGCGGCGATGTCCCGGCAGGCTTCCGGGTAGGACGCAAGGCCTGCCTTAACCAGAAACGCAATAACCGGTGAACTTTCCAGCCCGACCACCCTGCCGTTTTTACCAGTCACAAAACTCGCTACCACAGCGTCGGCGCCAAGTCCCAAAGTGCAATCCAAGACAGTGTTTCCCGGATTAACGGACATGGCCTCGATCATCTGGTCAGTTTTCCCATTTTTTAGCTCTTTTATACGCAGCCTGGCAAGGCCAGGGTGGAAAAAAAACTCCCCTTTACTGGATACAAACAAAACTTTTTGGGATGACACAACTACCATTCCTTCCACTCCAAGGGCCGTTGAAATAGCTTCCAACGGCCGGCCGCCTCTTCCTATGTACGGGGCTCCTAAATCTTGGGCAATTTGCCTGGCTAAGTTTACCAGTGCCGGTGCCTGGTTCTGAGATGTTGTAACGGCAAATTTAATCGGTTCCATAAATGCTACCTCTTGAAACGGGTTTCCAGATCACGGCTGGAGAGGTGGATAATTGTAGGCCTGCCGTGCGGGCAGGTATATGGGTTTTCCGCCTGGGCCAACCTTTGCAACAAAGCTTCCATGGCACTCGCGGACATTTTTTCCCCGGCTTTTACGGCTCCCCTGCACGCGATAGAAGAAGCCATTCGTTCAAAAAATTCAACCCGGCCTGGAGCTGAACCTTTTTCCTTGAAATAATCCACCATATCCAGGAATAACTCTTTCTCCATACCGGCCGGCAGGTAGGAAGGAGCTCCCCTGAGCAAGAATGTGTTGCCGCCGAAATGCTCTATAATAAATCCGGCGTCAGTGAACCAGAGCACCAATTCACTAAGGACCGGCGTTTCCCCGCATTCGAGTTCCAGCGTTACCGGAATAAGCAGGCACTGGCTGCATTTGCCCTTTCCGGCCAGGTACTCCTCATATAAAACCCGCTCGTGGGCGGCATGCTGGTCGATTATGTAAAGGCCGTCTTCCCCGCCAGCAAGGATATACGTCGGAGGAAGCTGCGCAAGCGGGGTAAGAAAAGGGAATTTTTTTGCGACACTGCGATATTCGGAAGGCTCCTCGCCTGCCGTTTCAAACAACAAGGGATTATCCGGCCCGCTGTTTAAAATTTTATCAGCCGGCGGCGCAATTACCCGGCCATCCGGTTCTCCAGGTTCTGATGAAAATAATGACGGGACTTGCGTGAAAGACACCTTCGCGGGCCCGGGCGAACTGCTCTTGCGCCTCCGCTCAACCGCCGCGGGAGGGATAACGGAACGGCCGCGCAGCGCGTCCTTCAACGCGATGGCAACCAGGCCGGCTACCCTTTCTTCTTCTAACAAGCGGACTTCCAGTTTGGCCGGGTGAACGTTCACATCCAGCTGTTCCGGCGCCACAGTGAGAGATAAAACGGCCACCGGCCTGCGCCCCTGGGGAAGCAAAGTACGGTAAGCCTCTTCAATTGCCGCTGCGACGGCCGGACAGCGTACATAACGGTGATTTATAATAATGGTCAGGTGGCTGCGCGAACTGCGGCTTAACGAAGGCTTTCCGGCATAACCCTTAACGGACAGGCCCCCTTCTCCGGCGCTTACCGCAACCATTTCCTTCCCCTGCCGGGGACCGTAAACCGACGCTATAGCGTCGATAAGCCTGCCTGTGCCGGGTGCATAGAAGACACGCCTTCCCCGGGTCTTCAGCTCGAAACGGACACCGGGCCTGGCCAGCGCCATTCTTGAAACCAGCTCGCCGCACAACGCGCCTTCCGTGGCGGGACTCTTCACCGCTTTACGCCTGGCGGGCGTGTTATAGAACAGTTCCTTTACTTCAACGGCAGTGCCGCTTGGACATCCCGCCGGGACCGCCGCAACCAGCGCGCCCCCCTGGACATCCACGCGGGTTCCCATAACCGAGCCGGACACACGGGTAATCATGGTAACTTTGGCCACCGCCGCTATGCTCGGCAGCGCCTCCCCGCGAAAACCCAGCGTGGTTACGCGGCACAAATCGGAGGCGCTTCTGATTTTGCTGGTGGCATGCCGCTGAAAAGCCAGCTGAACGTCCTCACTGGTCATCCCGCAACCGTCATCTGATACAGTTATTCCCGCCAGGCCGCCTTGCGCAAGATCCACCGTAACCGTGGAAGCCCCCGCGTCAAGGGCGTTTTCCACCAGTTCTTTTACAGCCGAAACCGGCCGTTCAACCACTTCACCGGCGGCGATCTGGCCGGCTGTAAATTCGTCGAGGATAACTATGCCTGCCAATACACGCACCCCCGCTATATGCGGAAACAACTCCGGCACCAGGGTTTAATATACTGGTCGTTTCGTTGTTTCTTGCTGGTTATTATAACATACGGCGCGGCAATCCAAAAGAAAAACCCCGAAAGTGATTATACGTAGTCAATCTTCACGGGAAAAAGGCGGCAAAATCCCGGCCTTGGGAGAAGGCCTCGAAAAAGCATGTGGAAGATATCCGAAGGGTTGCTTTTGGGGCGGGAATTCATCAAGTGGCCAGCCAGACTTTCAGGAACCGGTGGCCACCGCTACCGGGGAAGTTTAAATTTATTGAATCTGACAAGTTATACGGCCTTTTGCCTACCCCCGCTTAATACATTTACCATATTGATTACCTCGTCCAAATCAAAAGGTTTATTGATCAACGCTTGATAACTTCCACGCGGCGGCTTATCATCCAAGTCCGGCAGACTGCCCGTCAGAATAACGACGGGTATATGCCTGAGATTGGGAGCGGAATTAATATATTCTATTACAGCCCGTCCGCTTAAAACAGGCATGTTCAGGTCAACAAAGATAATTTCGGGCTCCGGTTTTTGTTTTAAACGCTCAAGTCCCAGGAAACCATTCCGCACCGATATCACTTCATTACCTTCTTCAGTCAACGCAATTTCGAGGACCAAAGCAATATTAGGTTCATCTTCCATAATCATTACCAGGGCCATATCATTCCTCCTGAAAATATTTAAGTACAGTACTCGAAATTAATATTACCACATTCCCCTCAGGAAAATTGTCGAATCTTGCTATCAATGTAAATATTTATTATTATATATAAATTTCAAGTTTTATAGAAGGATACTGAGAAACAGTGTCGAAAACAATGTTGTTTTGGTATTTTAGGAGGTCTTGGGAATTATGGACACTTATAAAGAACTCATCAAGGAAGTATTCCAGTCCGTCAGCCAGGCTATCGGCATTCACGCGATGCTCCTGGTCCTGGAACACGCCCTGTGGAAGACCAAGCAGCAATACGAGGAAGCCGCCTTGATTAAGCTTTCGGAAGAAGGCGTGTTTTTGGCGGAACTCAATCAATTAAACCCTGATAAAGCTAAAGAGATTTCCCACTATTTCATAATGTCGATTGTCGACACCCTTGGGCGCCTAGTGGGCATTCAGCTAGCTAATCAATTAACAAAGCAACTAAGGATATTAGACAGCGAGGTGTAAACATATGGAAAGAGTTTCGACAGGGATAAGCGGTCTTGATGGAATCCTGCGCGGAGGCGTTCCTGAAGGAGCAACCGTCCTGGTTGCCGGCAAACCCGGTACCGGAAAGACTATATTCGCGCACCAGATGGCATTTTATAATAGCAGTCCCGGTAGAAAAGTGATTTACCTAACCACTCTTTCCGAACCATTAATAAAAGTGATGAAATACCAACAAGAATTTACTTTTTTCAATTTTAGCAATTTCCAGCATAATTTTATTTACCAGGATTTGGGCAGCTTGTTGCGAAATAAAGGGCCGTCGGGCGCCCTTAACGCGATTGACGATCTTCTAAAAAGACACGAGCCCTTTCTGGCGATCATTGACTCAATAAAAACGGTATTTGACATCCTCAATTCCTCATTGGAGTGCCGGGAGTTTCTTGTGGACTTGTCAGTCAAGCTGGCAACCTGGGGCTGTACAACCCTACTGCTGGGCGAATACTCCGAGGAAGAGCTGGATGTCCGCCCCGAAAGCGCTATAGTTGACGGTATAATCTACCTTTACGCCGAGGACAAAAAGCAACAAAGGCGTTACCTTAGAGTTTTAAAGATGCGGGGGACAGGATACACAGGCGGGGAGAATATTCTTTTTATAACGGAAAGAGGTATCGCCATTTTTCCACGCGTGCACCCAAAGGTAAGCGCTCAGTCATATGAATGTCTAACGGAAAGAATCTCCACCGGCATCGCTGGTTTGGATGAAATGACCGGAGGAGGCATTCCCCGCGGCACCACGACGCTGGTCAGCAGTTCTTCCGGCACCGGCAAGACAATTTTAGCCCTGCACTACGCTTACGCCGGCCTTTGCCAAGGCGAAAACATAATATATGTAACGTTTGAAGAAAACCCGAACCAAATTCTTTATACATCCGCAAATATGGGAATCAGCTTGCAACCTTATATGCAAAACAGCCAAATGCAGCTTCAACACATATCTCCGATCGAGTTAAATGTGGATGAACATCTTTATCATATTCAAAAACTATGCGGTAAACACGGAGCCAAGAGAGTGATTATCGATTCCATCTCCTCTTTTGAAATCGGGATGGAGGATAAATTTAAATACACGGACTATATCTGGGCGATGACAGACTACTTCAAAACCCGGGGAGTCAGCACCCTGCTCACCAATGAGATCCATGCCTCGGAACAAGCCTCTACAATCACCAAGCATGGCATCAGCTATTTAGCAGACAACCTGCTGCTATTGCGATTCATTGAATCGGATATGGATATAAAATGTTACTTGCGCGTTATAAAAATGCGGACCAGCCATCATTACACCAAGATGCGGGAATTTCATATAGGCAGTACGGGAGTTGCCATAGGCGCCAGCTTGTAAAAGCATTTAGTTCTTTTGTGAAGCATGGAAGAGGGAATAACATGGACGATATAACCCGGGTAAAACAATTTTGGGAATCTAAACGATGGGCCGGCTTTTTGGAGAGCACGGCAACAGGCCTACAGTTAAACCTTGCCATAATAATTCAATACAAGAATGATTTCTCCTTATCAATACAGTACCCGCCGTCTTGCCCCGCATGCCGGAAACCAATCGATGACATCAATTTGCCGGATATTGTCAGTACAATCAAATCACAAAAAGAAATCCTTGAATTGGAATTAGATAATGAATGCGAAAAACTTATTGTCATTCCACTCAGTGGAGATCCGTATCATGGCAGCCTTTACGTAGCCGCGCGGGAATACACATGTTGCAAGAAAGCGGCGTATTCACCGCTGATAGAACGGGTGGCCCAAAAAATCTTGTCGAGTTTCCAGTACGCGTTAAAAGAAGGGGTTGAGGGCGGCAGGCGGTCTCTGCAGCTTTCCGCCCTTCGCCAGATGAACCATATCATTCTGTCCCTTTTCAACGGCGAGGACAACGTAATGGCACGGGCGTTCGACCTCATTCTCAGTGCTTTGATCATCCTTTCGGATGCCCAGGGCAGTTGGATAGAATATAGCACTACAGGAGTCAACGTCAGTTTGATTACCAAGGGGGATGAAAAGTCGGTCCGGAACTATATCACCGCCCGCGCCGGCCATGCCGGCGAAACTGAAATAAACAGCGGCGGACACCGGGTCCGGCTGGGTGTTTTCGCCCCGGCTGAAGGCAAACAAACAATGGATTTGCTGAATTTGATGGCCCAGGAGTGCATTTTAATTTTAGAGATAGACCGCCTTTTCAAACTGTTGAATAAGCAACTGCCAATGATTTTGGGCGCTATCGGAAGCGCCGTCCTACTAGTCAATAAGCAGGCTAATATTACATATGTGAATCATGCCGCGGAACTTCTCCTGGGGGAAAAATTTCTCAACCTGATTGGAGAACCAATTGCTGCCGCGCCGGGGCCGTGGTCGACTTGCATCCAAAAGAAGACAAGCTGCCGTATAAGCGGGCATATGGACGATTTTATCCGAAAGCAAGAACTACGGAAGGTTGACTGGCAGGCTTGCCCGCTTCTTGATGATGAAGAAATCGCCGGGTGGATAATTCTGGCTGATGACAGAACTGATCAATATAACTGGCATGAAGCCGCGCGAAGGGCGGACCGGCTGGCAACAACAGCCACCCTGGTGGGCTCTCTGGCCCATGAACTGCGAAATCCTCTAAGCGCGGCCAAAGGACTGCTTCAATTAATCGGAAGAAGAGTAAAGCCGGATCAGGTAAAAGGGTATGCCGACCTCATCCAGCGGGAAATTGACCGGGTAACTAAACTTTTAAACGAGTTCCTGCTGCTCGGGAGACCGGTTGAGATGGCGGCCGAGCCTTTAGATCTGGCGGCTTTCCTGCAAGATATAACGCCCTTGCTTGAGGGTGAGGCGAATAATTTAGAAGCTGAAATCTTTATTAAAACAGAAGCAGTGCCGCTAATCACAGCGGATCCCGGCCAGCTTACTCAAGTGGTCCTAAACATAGCGCGCAACGCATTAGAGGCAGCGGGACGGCAGGGCTGTGTTTTTTTGAATTTATATAAATCCGGAAACGATATAGTATTAACCATTAAGGATAACGGGCCGGGTTTGTCCGCCGAGGCTTCAGAAAAAATATTCAAGCCGTTTTTTACTACCAAAGAGCGCGGTACAGGGCTGGGGCTTCCCGTTGTACAGGCGATAATACACAATCACGGAGGCAACATTACCGTTGAAAATGCTCCCGGCGGCGGTGCAATATGCACGGTGACTTTTCCATTTTACACAATCTATAATGAGAAAATATCCAATATTGACGTAATTATCTCTGCCGCAGACAGCCAGTTGCGGTACCCGGCCGAACAAGCGCTGAGGACAGCGGGTTTCAGTGTAATTTCCGCCGGTAATTTATATGAGACATTCCTCTATAAAGATCGCTTTTGCCCCGCAGTTTTTATAGCGGATAAACTTATTTCAGAACCCGACAATATAAAACTGATCGAGCAGACATGGCCCAATGCGAAAATTATCGCGTTGGCAGGAAATGACCATTTTGAAAAAACGGACACCTTCCAGGTTGCAACAACACCACTAGATTATATCCGTTTAATCGGGCAAGTGCGCAAAGCCCTCAATGAATTTTAAGAGCCGGCCCGTTACAATTATCCCCAGGTATCCTCAACGCCCCTTGCTTCCATGTGGTATTTACGGTGAAATCCATTAAGAGATATCCGAGGTAGTGTTATACTATACTCAACAATAGGAATGGCAAAGATTTTTATAACCGCTAATTCTCTTGAAACTTTTCCTCATACCGTATATACTATGTATAAACAAGGAGGCTTTAAAAATATGCAAACTCATGTTTCAAAGTGGGGCAACAGTTTGGGAATCCGCATCCCAAGTTCACTAGCAAAAAAGATTGGCCTCGCTGAAGGTGTACCTGTTGAATTTCAGGTGGACGACGACGCTATCATTATTCGCCGTAAACGATACAGTTTGGAAATGCTATTGTCCGGGGTCACACCTCAAAATGTGCATGGCGAGCTAAATACCGGGCGTGCGATTGGGCGTGAAGTATGGTAAATTACACTCCTGACCGCGGAGATGTAATTTGGCTTCAGTTCGACCCGCAGGCAGGCTATGAACAGGCCGGCCGCCGGCCGGCACTTGTAATTTCACCGATATCTTATAACAGCAAGTTAGGTCTGGCTCTGTTATGTCCTGTTACTTCCAAAGTCAAAGGCTATCCTTTTGAGGTGTTGTTGCCTGTAGGTTCAAAGGTCTCTGGTGCAGTACTGTCAGACCAGATAAAGAGTCTTGATTGGCAAGCGCGGGAAGCGAAATTTGCTTGCAAAGCCACTGAAGAAGTTACCATGGAAGTTTTATCTAAAATACAGGTATTAATTTCCTAAACAAATGTGCCTGGCTAATAAACAATTGTATTAGGAAACAAAATTCCCATATTCCATTTCAACCAATAAGTTAATAAGTTAGATGCCTGACCTTAATTACGTAAAGCGATCCGGCAAGCTAATCACTATAGGAATCAGTTTTTACAATAGACATTGCTCTTCTGTCTAATTTTATTTCATGAATGATTTTATTATCCTTAATAATTAGCAATCTATCGTTAACACTATCACCAACGACAATTTCATCATTATTAAAAGCAATTTCTTCCGGGTGAAGTGCGCATGTAATAGTACTTACAATTTTATTGGTTACAGGGTCAATACAAGTAATAGAATCACCTGACATATCATCAATATCATAGTGCGTTACGTATATAAATGGATCACCATTCACCTTATTTATATAAACTTTCCATGGGAAATATTCTTTAAGTTCTATTTTATCTATAATCTGTCCACTCTCCCAATCTATCATATAAAGCACCGGCTCTTTAGATAAACCATTTATACCGTATATTATTTTACCAATCACAACCATCGATGTCATCTTAAAATCTAATGGTATCGTCTTTACAGTAAAATAATTATCCAAATTGATAACATCGATTTGATAAGGTTTACCCTTTGGAGCCCATGCACTTACTAACATATTATTGTCACAAAAAGCAATATCTTCAATATTATTATCATAAGGTATGTATTTTTCGACCAAGTCTTTTTCTGTATCTATCACTGTTATAAAGTTTTTTTTCAAGAAATAGATATGACCAACATATGCTTTTGCGTTATATTCATTGTACCTAACAATTCTAGGCAGGCAGCGGTTGTTCTAATTCAATATTTTTTATTACTTTTCCACACTGCAGTATGGTAATTGCTTTGCCTGCTTTCGATAGATCGCCTCTTATTGTTACATATATTTTTCCATCTTGAACGGCAGCCATATCCAAACCACCACTGACATGGACTTCTTGTAATATTCTATAGTCTATACCAGATAAACATAAAACATCTCTAGCTGCCGTTAAGCAATAAACCCCACTTTCCTTACCGCTATCAAATTGATGTTCAACAACTACCTGATTTGATGAATTTTTAGCGTAAAAAACATATATAAACATAGACATCATTATAATAAAACATAAAATGATTAGTAGTTTTTTTGCCATAAAACCATCACCTTTGAACTCAAAGTTTGAAACTTTGAGATTAAGCTTGGTTAACAGTTTTACCGCCTCGATGGCGTTGTCAATCAGGTTGCCCAGAATAGAATTGGCTTCACCGGATTTTAACGGTAATTCTTTCAGGCTGCAGTTTACCAAGACTTCAAAATTTATATTCTTTGCCTCAGCTAATCCGGTTTTCGTATACAACATAGCGCTTATTTCATGATTGTCGGTGTCGTTAAGAGCCTGTTCATATGTATATCCGGTCATTTTAAGTAACTGCGGCACAATCAGCATTTTCACCACAGCCAATATAGTGAGCCCTGCCAGACCCGCCAGTAAGGGTCATTTACATTTCCATATCCATATCCAGTAAAGCTCCAAGAAACAAGCCCGTCCCGGTGCCGGAATAAGCTTATATTGTATTGACATATACTACAAATATGAAAATTCTACAAAAATATAGATATTCCTTCAATTAGCACCAAATTTTAACGCAAATGGACTGAATAGTATGAAAAATTACAGGAAGACGATGTCTTCAGGGAGCAAGCGATGAACGAAATCACTTCGCGATAGCCTTCAAGATATAAAGGTGTCGGGTAACATTAAGGCTCAACAATCAGCAATTATCTGACTGTTGAGCCTCATTGGCGCACAATACTTCTTTTCATGTAAAGCCTCTGATATTACTTACACTTTTCAGATCTATAAAAATAATATGCAACTATTCGGTAATCCCGTCAGCAGAATTATACGGAAATTTTTGGCGAGAGGGAACAAGAAGATTTCTTTCACCGGCTTTTGCCGGAGTTTGCGGGTACATAGCCGGGGTAATGGAAGCCGTCTGATTAGTTCGCCCCAGAGGTGCGAGCCGGATTCTATATTGTTTGCCGAGCTTTTTGCGGCTGAAAGGCTCAAAAATAGCGGTGGTAATACCACCGCTATAAATCTAATCAATCTAATCTGACAAGTTGCAATTAAAGTTTATTAAAACTTCTTGTCTCAGCTTTTTATAATGAGTATCATTTTCTAGTAATTCTTTCTCGTTATTGTCAAAATTGTCAATATTATGTTTTCCTTGATTTACACCTAAGATATAATAGAATCCATTTGATTGGTTTTTCTTTAAGAACATTAAATATTTTTTATCCTTTTCCATTGGGGAATAATCATCATCAATTAACATAATTTTTTCTCTTTTATCAATTGCTGCATTTTGAGCAACAGGGACAATATCATCCTTATATTCTCCCTTTAATATTTTGGATATTCTAATATCCGTAATAGTATAGAAGTTCTCATATCTTCCGCTATTATTATAAGTTATAGTAGGTGTACAATCATTAAATGCTTTAGTAGGGGTGCCTACAATAATAAGGTCAGCTTTTGTTTCCATATCTTTTGCAGAACTGTAATAGGCATGAGAACCATGTATAGTTACGGTATTAATTGAATTATTGTTGTTAAAAAAATATAAGCAAGAGGCAATAAGCATTACTAAACATAAACCAATTATTGAATATTTATAATTAGTAATTACCATATCTAACTCCCCCATTTATACACAAGATTATCTTCATCATAAGATACTGGTGACACTGGTAATATATCAGCTTCATGCATTATTGAATATATTGTAGAATCAACGTGGTCTAGGCTTAAGGCATGTCCAATTTCATGGCAAAAAACATGCCTTTTATCTTGGGTAGTAAAACCAAGAATGTTCATTGTTTCGTTATAACCATAAACATCAGTGCAATACCATGTATCAGATGTTGATGCAGTGACTATTTTACCCAAATAATTCTTTTTAAAATAGTAGGTTCTCCCCACAACATCAGTACCACTTAAACCACCAACAATTACACTCATTCTAGCTCCACTGCTCTGGTTTGTAACACTGACTTTTGATGATATAAAATTCCAATCATAGGCAGCTGGTGCTATAACCTGACTTTTACAGTTAGCGAAGCATAAGCAGCATAAAAAATTGAATAGATCCTTAAAATACGCGGATTT
>MVRN01000059.1 GCA_002067965.1 Pelotomaculum sp. PtaU1.Bin035 | reverse complement strand
TGGAACAAGTTCACCTTTTTTCCCTCTTCCCTTTGCTGCTGTGAGCATTTCACCCTTTAGAGCTTCCTTAGTTGCCTTGAATACTTCTAGTTCGGTATTATAAAAATTCATTTGCTGCTCGTACTCTTCCCTTGCTTCAATTTCCAGCCGGATAAGGGGCTTCATTACTTCGGCCAGGGAAGGCGTTTTCAACATAGAAGGGCGGGCTACTATTCCACCCCAAAGGTTTGGGATTATCAACCAGTCATCACGTTTCTTTGGTCGTATTCCACAGCTTGCACCAATAACAGCGCCTGTCACCAGTACGGCAGCAGTGGCAACAAAGTCCAGAGGGCATTGCATGCGATAACTTATATCAGTTAGCCAGTCCCTAAAGGGTTCCGGTATTATTTCAGGTGGTAATTTTTCTACCGGCAGCAGTTCGCTCTTGATTTCCTCTAGTTCCGGCCATTCAGCTTGATTGCTTTCATTCATTTCTCCCAACAATTCCTCTTGTTCTTCCCCTGTTAGAATTTCTTCAAGTTCCACTAAAACCACCTCTCAGCAGCACGGACAGCTTCCACTTGTCGGGTTATGTCCCGGCTTTGTAGTTCGCTTTGAAGATATTCCAAATATGGTTCAGCGTGAACTAGATCGGCAACTTGTTCATACTCTACAAAAGTTTTTAAATTAAGTACAAAACGCCGGACTATTGCAAGTTGTAAATAGACTTCCTCAACTTTTCGGGAAAAAGCCTTTTCAAGTTGCCGCCGTCGCGCTGCCTTTTTCCGGGCTTGTTCAATTTTGCGCCGTGCATCGGTGGAAATAGGCTGACTAACATCTACATGCAGGCCAAAGTCGCGGGCTATCGTTCGCGCGGCATCTATCGGCCGAAGGTTATACAACCGGGCCACCAGGTCAACGCCGTCACCATGTTCCTGACAGCCAAAGCATTTCCAGCCGTTCCCAAACACCACCAGCGAAGGGTGGCGGTCCTCATGAAACGGGCAGCGGGCCACCCACCGACTCCCCTGGCGCCGCAGTTCACCAGGCAGGTAACGGCGGGCTACTTCGATAACGGGTATTTGTCTAGTTACCTGGAAAACGTCAACGTTTCGTGATAAGATAAATGTAGAAATTTTGAATCACCTCTCGCTCCCGGCCAGTCACCGGGTATTTTTTTGTGCTTCGCCTTGCCCTTCCAGCCAGCGCCGGAAGGCATCACGAGACACACGGAAGTTTTTCCCTATCCTCACGGCAGGGAAATCTTTTCTATGAAATAGTTCATAGCTAGAATTTTTGCCAATGCGCAAAATGTCAGCAACGTGGCTAACGCTCAGTGTTAACGGGTAGTTCTGCCAATCGATCATTTATAACACCTCTTTTTTTATTTTTTTTGCTATCCGCTTTCCCCAGGCGCGCTCCTCGTTCGGCTGTTATCTCCTCGGGTGTTCTCTCTACCTTAGTACGCTTCATGCGCTACTTCTCCGGTTTTGAGCTTAACGACATGTTATTTAGTTGTCGTACTGTTTCGTTGCGTGTATCTTTTTATTTCACTTTGTATTAATTTTAATTAAATGTTACACTTAACTAAAAGTGCAGTGCCGTCGTAACATAGGAATAGCAATAGCCAAGGGGAATAAATAAGCACCACATTTCCGGAGGAAAAAATGAAATTCGATTTTAAGTTGTGCATATATAAAGAAGGTGCTAAGTTTAAAGAAATTTTAGTTATGCCAACAGGGCGTTTATATCATTGTGATTTTTTGGGTTTAACCAATGCTTTAATTGCTGCTTTACCAGAAAAAATGGAGGGACCTGTCTGCATTGAAGGGATTTATGATGTACTTTTTAAATTCGCAAATAGCGTTGGGGCTGTTGAAGATTTTCTTTTAGGAAATAGTGATCCAAACATGGATAAATCTCAAATGAAACTTTCACTATTAATTAATAAAAATATACTTATAGCTAATAATTGCCATTTTGAAACACCGCTTAAATTAGGTGCTTCCGGTACACAGATAGAAGAAAGATTAAGTTATGGCATGGAGTTTTTATTTATTAAAGATAGTGTAAGCCTTTGGCTAGCTCCACATGGAAAGGGGCGAGTTGGAACCCAGGGAAGAAAAACACCATCGCAAAGATATGCATGGTATTTAGATGAATACTTTCATCCTTTAATTGCGGATCAATCATTAAGTAACGCTTATAAATGGTTGTATGGTAATTCTGACATGGTTTCTGATGAGAAAGAAAGATGGGCCATTATTATAGGTATTTATGAAGCCTATCAAGAAAGAAGTCTTCAGGTTTCCAACCAACTTACAACCGTATCTTCAAGTAAGGTTATACATAAAAGTGGCATTGGTCAATTTAAGCATATCCGTGAAAAATCTATTACGTCTGAGTTTTATACTTCTTTTAATGGCCTTTTACCGTTGGCTTGGGCCGAAATAGGCTATGCGGTAAGGAATAACATATTTATTAACACTTGTACTGTTTGTTATAGGAAGTTTCCAATAACTAATGGAAAGTATAATCATAAGTATTGTTCTGAAAGATGTAGCGCCGAAGCTGAAAAAAGAGTTAATAAACAAAATACAAACTATAATAAGATAAAAGCTCTCCAGATGAGATGTAAGCGAAGTAACAGTCAAGAGGAAAAGGATCGACTAACTAAGGAGATTGAAGCACTTAGAAGTAAACATACAAAACCCGCCAGCCGTTGATATACCTGCCCTGGCGGGTTTATTTTTTTATGCCAATAGTTATGCCAATAGGGGAGTTTTATGCCAATTTTTATGCCAGTACAGAGGGAAATAAGAGGGATTGAAAGGTATTAGATAAAACATGAAATTCCTGAAAGCCTTGATATACATGAATAAAAGGGAAAAGGTAATAAATAATAAAATTAAAAGGTATTTGATAATGTGACAATATTTGACACAACTTGAAAATGGCATTCAGGAGGTCAGGGGTTCGATTCCCCTTGGGTCCACCAAGAGTATCAAGGCTCCGGGCAACCGGAGCCTTTGTGATTTAGAGTTATCTGATCAACTCGTCATCCGGCACTCTGCGCCGTTGGATCTTCTGCCGCAGCTTGGAAGGTGGCGTCCAGGGATTCCTGGATCGGCCAGAGCGCAGATCGCCGGGTTCAAAATCTGCAACAAAAGTGACTGCTGTTAATTCCTATTGCGAAAAGGTAACGCTACTCGTAACAAATCCGCTACTTTTTCCTGTTCGACACGTTTCTTTAAGTCATATTCATTTAATGCCTCAGTAATGAAATGAGGGATAATTAATTTCAATTCTTTTTCTATATCTTCTTTTGTATTGCCAGTCATCTTAAGCACTGTATTGCTAATTTGCTCAGCAAGTTCTTCACTCACACCATCAGCAATCTGGTTTTCCGTTTTTTTGTTTTCAAAAGCTCTCTGGATCATATCCTTGAGCATTCCGGTATTATCATGATACATGTTCTGTGTAATAGCTTTAATTTCCACTAAAGTGTTATCCATTTTAGATGATAATTCACTGGTGCGAAAATAAAACATTAAACTAAGCCAAATAGAGATTATAGACACAGATAGCGCGGAAATCCCAACAATAAAATTAACAATATCATACCATTCCAAGGAAGGCGCCTCCTAAGTTTGACAATATTTCACACGCCTCATTAACTTCCTCCTTTTTATACATGCAAAAGTCAACTATTTAACTACATTATATATACGTTTAATTCCGCTTTTAATATGCCTTTACCCTGATTTCTTCCAGCAACTTTTCTTCAAACTCGCCAATCGGTATGGCGCCGAGATCTCCCCTGACACGGTGGCGCACCGCAACCGCGCAGTGATCGACTTCTTTGTCCCCGATCACCAGCATGTAAGGAATCTTTTGCGCCTGAGCCTCACGAATTTTGTAATTTATCTTTTCGCTGCGGGCATCAAGATCCACCCTGATACCATCCTTGTCCAATCTCCCGACAACCTCCCGGGCGTATCCGGCGTGCCGATCGGTGATGGGAATAACACGGGCCTGGACCGGCGCCAGCCAGGCAGGGAATGCCCCGGCGTAGTGTTCTGTCAGGATGCCGATAAACCGTTCGATACTGCCGAATACTACCCTGTGGATCATCACCGGCCTGTGTTTTTGTCCATCCTCGCCCACATAGCTCAGGTTGAATTTCTCCGGCATCAGGAAGTCGAGCTGGATAGTGCCGCATTGCCAGGTGCGGCCAAGGGAATCTTCAAGATGGAAATCAATTTTGGGTCCGTAAAAAGCGCCGTCACCTTCATTTACCTTATAGTTAAGCCCCCCGGCCTCTAGAGCATCCCGCAACGCCCCGGTAGCCAGTTCCCAGATTTCATCCGCACCCATAGCTTTTTCCGGCTTGGTGGAAAGCTCCACATGGTAGGAGAAGCCAAATACTTTGTAAAAGTCGTCGATCATATCTATAACCCCGGTTATTTCTTCCCTAACCTGGTGTGGCAGCATAAAAATATGCGCATCGTCTTGAGTAAAACAACGTACCCGCATTAAACCATGGAGCACCCCGGACATCTCGTGGCGGTGCACCAGGCCAAGTTCAGCCAGCCGTATGGGAAGTTCACGATAGCTATGGAGCCTGTTGTTGTATACCATAATACTGCCGGGACAATTCATCGGCTTAACAGCGTAATCAGCTTCGTCAATCTTAGTGAAATACATATTTTCCCTGTAGTGATCCCAGTGCCCTGATTGCTCCCATAAGGCCCGGTTCAAAATAATTGGTGTGCGTATCTCCTGGTAGCCCCTTTTTTGATGTTCCTCCCGCCAGTATTTTTCCAATTCATTGCGCAGGATCATCCCCCTAGGATGAAAAAAAGGGAAACCCGGCCCCTCGTCCTGGATGCTGAATAAATCCAACTCGGCTCCCAGCTTACGGTGATCACGGCGTTTGGCTTCCTCGATCCGGAAAAGATATTCATCCAGCATCGCTTTCTTTGGAAAGGAAACGCCGTAAATACGTTGGAGCATTTTGTTTTTCTCGCTGCCACGCCAGTAAGCTCCGGCCACATTCAACAATTTCACCGCTCTCAAGCGCCCGGTTGAAGGAATATGCGGCCCCGCGCACAAATCCGTAAAATCACCCTGCCGGTAGAATGAGAGGATAGCGTCGTCAGGCAGGTCTTCGATCAACTCCACTTTATAATTCTGGCCGGATTCCTCAAACAATGCGAGGGCTTGCGGCCGGGGAAGTTCGAATCGCTCAAACGGCAGGTTGGCCTTGATGATGGCTTCCATTTCTTTTTCTATTTTAGCGAGGTCATCGGGCGTAAAAGTATCAATGACGTCAAAGTCGTAATAAAAACCGTCGTTGATAGCCGGTCCGATAGCGAATTTAACGCCGGGAAACAACTTTTGCACTGCCTGCGCCATAACATGCGAAGTGCTGTGGCGGTATACCTGCTTACCCTCTTCGTCTTCAAAAGTGAGAAACTCCACGGAAGCGTCCTTCTTTATAGGACTTCCCATATCCATCAGTTGGCCGTTCACTTTAGCGACAAGAGCTTCTTTGCCCAAGCGCGGGCTGATCCCTTTCGCTATTTCAATAAGGGTCGTTCCTGCCGGGTATTCGTTTTCCGACCCGTCAGGCAAGGTAATCTTAATATTATTCACAACACTTTACACTTCCTTTTCCAATAAAAATAAAAATAACCCGCCTCTGACTATTGTCAGGGACGGGACATTCCCGCGGTTCCACCCTGATTAGGAAGAATAATCTCCCTCACTTTCGCAGTTAACGGTTGCTTCCGGCACGGCTTACTGGAGGTTTCAGCCGGCAGTTCAAAGGTGGTTTTCAACCCATTGTTCTGAAAATGCTTGCAGACTCGGCACTTTCTCTCTGATGAACATAATGGATTTACTCTTCCTTTTCAATACCAGTTTACAATATTATTACAGTATTATATTGACCAACCGCCTTTTTGTCAACATAACAAATTAGCCATAAAATACCACAAGCCTAATTGTTCAATAAAGGGTTGCAAAGGTGGCAGCCCACGCATTCATTAACTCTACCGGCAAATACGTTATTAATGGTTTCCATGGCCTGCTTCCACTTGTCCTTTTTATAATGGAGCGTTATTTTCTTGGGCGCGACGGTGACTAGAACACCGATCAACAGATCTTCATAATTCACTTCGCTGTCCATCAAGTCTAATATAAAGCCTCCCAAGCAATCGCTTCTGATAGGCCGCATATTACCGTCAAACAGCTTAAATACCCCGCTAGAATTGATCAGCACATGCACAATATCTATTTGCGGTTCCTGAATCTCTACGAAATATTTTAAGAGCTGTATAAACTCCTTGTATTCCCTTTCCATAAGAAAGTCGTCTACAGCTTTATCCGCGGCTTCCCTCAACTCACTAAGATATTCTTTTAGCCTGAAACGGATAAACCCGTCAATGACAATATGATTATTAAAATTCAAAAACTCCGATATCTTTTGCAGGATCTTATTTTTTCTGTTCACCCAGTAAACCGATTTCCAGGGTTCTTCCTCTAACTTGCTGTTGATGTGCATTGTAGCATAGTCATATATTATCTTCTTTTCTTCATTACCGAAATAATAATAATTCTCTCTGATGATATTTTCTAACAGAAAAGCTTCCCAATGCGACATGATAATGTCTGATATAATTTCAGCTATATAATTCTTTAAAATTACTTGTATATCTTCTTCCGTACAGCCGTTTTCACGGAAGTCGACCAAACAGCAGGATAAAAAAGTAAATTTTCCGGCAGGACTTTCTTCAAGATTTATCTTTAGCCCGTCTCTCTCAAACAGCTTCAGTTCCCGGCCCAGTTTAGCCTTTATCAAATCGATATGCTGCGTTGTGCCAATAGAAATGATCCGGGCCACCAGACAATCACCCCTTATGCATTAGTATATGCGCGTTAAGAAAAGGGTTTGACTCATTTTTTATTTTACTAAAATCTCATTTCGTTCAATCGCCTTACTCTTTCACTGATAGGCGGGTGAGTGCTGAATAACCGGGTAATGGAAGCGCCTGACAGCGGGTTAACAATAAATAGATGTGAAGTTGACGGGTTTACCTGCATTGGTATTCTTTGAGCAGCGCTTTCAAGCTTGAGCAGGGCGTTTGCCAAACCTCCCGCATTGCCGGCGATATGAGCGCCAGTTTCGTCAGCCAGGTACTCTCTCGAACGGGAAATGGCCATTTGAACAATTAAAGCAGCAACCGGCGCCAAAATGGCCAATATGATCGCCCCAATAAAGCTACCGCCACCTTCATCATCATCCCGGCCCATACCGAACATGGCGCCCCACTGGATAATGTTAGCAATCATGGTAATTGCCCCCGCAAAGGTGGCGGCAATGGTTCCGATCATTATATCTTTGTTTTTTATATGAGACAGTTCGTGCGCCAGGACACCTTCCAGCTCACTACGGCTTAATATTCGTAATAGCCCTTCCGTAACGGCGACAGCCGAGTGGTCCTGATTTCTCCCAGTCGCAAAAGCGTTAGGCTGCGGCGACGGTGTAATATAAATACGGGGCATGGGAACTCCAGCTCTTTTTGTGAGCCTCCGCACCACATCGTACAAATCAGGCGCTTGATCCTCAGAAACCGGCTGTGAACCGGTCATAGAAATGGCAACCTTGTCGCTAAAGTAGTAACTGAAGAAATTTGTTCCAAGGGAAATTAAAAAGAACAGCATCGCCCCCGATTTGCCTCCGATTGCACCGCCAATTAAGACCAGTAAAATCGATAAGATACCCATTAGAAACCAAACTTTGACGGTATTCACGGAATGATACCTCCCTAGTTTAAAAGTATTAACACATTTATTTTATTTTAATCAGCAAATATTTACAACCATTACCTTTTATAACATCGTAAAACCATATAAAAACAAGGAGCAGAAATTCACGCTCCACTCCTCAATAATATCAACATTATTATATAATGAGTGATAATAAGCCCAGCGGGCTATTCAATAGAAGGACATCTGTCACATCAAAATTCATTGTAACGTTTTTAGTCACTTTTAGTGGAACCACCTCTAAAGTAACGGTTGCCTGAGCTTTTGTTCCCTGAATTGATACATCACGTATATCGGATAACTTGATGTTGCCTTTCAGTTTTTCAATTAACTTATCCGCAACCGGACTGGCGGAACCGACATATTTTTTGACAATTTCAGAATTACCGTTATTTATCCCATTAACTAACTCGGTTACAGCGTTACGTACATCTTGTTCGGTGAGTGTCTTTTTTGACGCTTCAGGATTTTGCAATGCAGAACAACCGGCAGTAATCAGAGAAAATAATATCATCAGGAACAGAACGCGCCTCAAGTCCTCACTCCTTTTATTAACATTAATAAATAATTGTGAAAAAATAAAATATCCTTCCTAAAGTAAAGAAATAAGGCTAGTATAATAAATTATTATGCTGCAAAATGGTGGAGGGAGCTGGATTCGAACCAGCGAAGTCGTCGACGGCAGATTTACAGTCTGCTCCCTTTAGCCACTCGGGAATCCCTCCTAATTACTGGTGGGCGGGATAAGAATTGAACTTACGACCTTCTGCGTGTCAAGCAGACGTTCTCCCACTGAACTACCCGCCCATTAAATATATTTTGACAGATAGACTTATAAAAGTCAAGCCTTTCCCTTAATCATACAGCAGCCGCACTTACTTAATGAGGCAAATTTTCAACCAATTTATCCCAGAACCGCCCATACCAGCCCTTTCTGAGTACGTCGGCGCCGGCTACCAGATTCACCCGGCCTAATTCTTGACCGCGAACAAAATATACTGCCTCACCCAGCTTTTGCCCTTTTTTTATCGGCGCGGCCAATGGCTCTATCAACTCTAACCGCCTCTCCAGCTTGGGCAAATCGTCAGGGTCCAGGCGGATTTCCAGATCTCTTTCAGCCAACGCTTCAACCGTTGGGCTTGCGCCGCCTTCTACGGCAGGGCTTGCCGCGGCCTGGCCGGTATTGATAATTAATACCTCACGAATTACCTTGAAACCATAATCAAACATATTGATACAATCCTGATAACGATCATCACTATGAAGCGCTACCGCAATCAATCTGCGTCCCTCTCCGGTGGCAGACGCAATCAGGCAGTTTCCGGCCATAGAAGTGGTACCTGTTTTTACTCCGTCTACTCCTCCATAACCACCCAAAAGCAAACGGTTAGTATTTCCTATTATTGACTCCCTATTTGGCGGCTCGACCCAACTGACCGTCGTCTCCCTGGTCTGTACCAGTTCGTTGAACTTGGGATTGCCCAGGGCATATCTGGTGAGCACCGCCAAGTCATAAGCTGTTGTATAGTGATTTGGATCATGAAAACCGTTGGTATTCACGTACCTTGTCCCAAACATCCCTAACGCTGCCGCTTTCGTGTTCATCATTGTTACAAAGCGGTCATGATCACCGCCCACATGCTCCGCAATGGCGACGGTGGAGTCATTCGCGGAGTAAACCAGCGCCGCCTTTAATAACTCGCCAAGAGTAATTTTTTCACCTCTTCTCAATTCGATGATCGACCCCATTGAAACACCGGCGGCCTTGCTCCCGATAGTAACAACATCGTTAAGGTTGCCGTTTTCCAAAGCCACCACGGCGGTCATAATTTTGGTAAGACTGGCCGGTTCGCGCCTCATCGTGTGGTTGTTAGCAAAGTAAACCTGCCCGGTTTCAACATCCAATAGTATTGCGGCATCGGCTGTAACCCTTGGCATAGCGGCAACAGCAGTACCGGGTGAAAATAAGCAATAAACCAAAGCGGCAATTACCACCATTTTGCAAATAAACCGGAGTGACATTTTACTTCCCCCAAATACTTGTAATGAACCGCATTTATATGATACGGTTCTCTAAAAATTATTATCTCAAAAGTTTATAAGGTTATTCAAACTTGCGGGGGAAATAAATAACCCGCTAAAGCTGCGGGCTTTCTTTACTCCATGCGTGACCGGTTTACCAGTAATGCTAATCAGTGGTATTTAATGCCATTTTTAAAATTACAATAGGCGTTTGCTGGTCATCGTTTCCAAAAGGATTATCCGCAAGGTCTTTTATCAGGCTCTCCTGGTCCACTCCCCCGGACGCGGCAATAATATCAACTTTCTTAATATCGTTAACATCAGTGATTACGGCATCTACTCCCGTAACTATTTTAATCCTTCTTACTATTTTATGCGGGTCTTTAGGACCGAGGATAATGTGCCTCTCAAAAGGCCACATAGTCCCGGCGATGTCATCGATCTGAGCCAGGTGACGGCCGGCCACCCGGTAAAAATCACCCCTGCGGCCAATTATTCTGCCAAATGCCGCCGCAACGGCGCCGAGCAGGACTCGCGGGCTACCGCTTTCCCTGATAGCCAGCTGCATCGCCTGAGGTGTGGCGAGGCTTCCGTCCTTACCGGGGAAAAGGCACAGAAACCGGGCCAACAAACCCGGTTTGACAGTTTCCGGCAGGATGGCCCTGCCTTGCGTAATCGCAACCACGCTTTCAGCCACGGCTATAATATCGCCTGGTTCCGCGACGTCACCCGCATATTTTTTAACCACATCTATCATATCATCTTTTTCAGTAATAATATGGGTCCTGATCGGGATCTTGCCTAATATCATATTATCACCTCTTAGTGTCCGCCGATATTGGCAAAATATTTTCTCACCCCGTTAAAAATACCTTCGGCCGCTTTTTTATGAATGGTGGGACTGCGCAACAGCCCTTCTTCCACCCAGTTGGTTATCGTAACCACTTCCACTTCCACGCCGGGAATTTCTCCCGGAACAGCAAGTTCCCGACTTTCCTTGAGGCCTCTATCCGCTACTTTTAGTTTTTGAATTAATTCTTCTTTGATCATTCCCGCAACGAGCAAGCTGTCCTTGCAGGACGGCTTATAACGTACCGCGGCGCCACCCACTTTGCTGTTGTTGTCAGAATAAGTATGAATACCTATGAAAAGATCCGCCTTTTCATTCTTGGCCAGTTCAAACCTGCTGTCAGCTGAAATATTTTCGTCGGCTGCCCGGGTTGCAACTGTTTGAATCCCCACCTGGCCAAAGAGATCCTCTACAGCCCTTGCAATAAGCAACACAACATTTTTTTCAATCAGGCTGACCGGACCTTTGCCGCCCCAGTCATCTCCTCCGTGCCCGGGATCGATTACCAACTTCTTGCCTTTAAACATTTTTATTAAAAAAGCCCAATTTAAAATTATTGCTGTCCTAAACGGTATTCCTTCAGCCGCTTCCACCCTGTATTCACATGGATGCTCAGGATGGATCTCAAATACCGCTTCGCCGGCGCTGGTTTGAATCAAGGACACTTTCCTCACCAACCCGTCATTTACCTCAATTGTTCCCTCCGGCATATTGGCCGCGACACCGGCAGCTTTAAGAATAACATCATTACCCCGTCTGCTGACCCTGTATTCGAAAGCACTGGTGGCCTCAACCACCACTTTGGTACAGATATTACCGCTTCCGTCTTTAATAACCTTGGACCAGATATTTGTAATTCTTGATTGCTTCCGGGAAGACAATTAAAGACTCCCCCTAATAAAATAGTATTTAATATATTTTATGTCATTAATAACTATAGAATTCAATAATTACACCTTTTTTATGCTCGGGAAAAAATGCCGGGGAACGCGCAGCAACTTACGTCAGCCATGCGCTCAACCGATAGGAGGCTTCAATTTATCGCCCACCGGGAAAACATAATATTCATATCTTAGGATTAAAGCGGCGCAGGCCGTCCCCAGTAATGAACCAACCAAGATATCGGCCGGATAGTGAACCCCGACATAAACTCTGGAAAAAGCCATCACACAGGCCAGCGGGATAAAAAACCAGGCCAGGCCGGGCAGTTTCCGCGCCAGTACAAGCCCCGCGGCAAATGCGTTTGCCGCATGTTCTGATGGAAACGAAAAAGAATAAGGAGGTCGCACCAACAGTTCAACATCAGGTAAAGTCTCAAAAGGTCTGGGCCGTTGGAAGATGTGCTTTATGCATTCCCCGGCCAGGAAACTGGCGAGCAATGCCACTAGCATCAGAAGAGCGGTTTTTTTAACACCAGGCCGTCTTGAAATAAATAAAGCCAGGCCTATAATAATCCAAATCAGACCCCCCTCACCAGTATTGGTAATCAGGGGCATAAAAGCATCCATAATAGAATTATGCATCGTATGGTTTATCCGTTCAAACAACTTTACGTCAAAAGTTTGCAGGAAAAAAATAACTTTCTCCTCCATTAATAAATCACCGCTTGTTGCGCCAAAAGTAAATAATTGCAATTGCCATGCCAAGTACTACCACAACATCCAACCTGTGGAACCAGGGCTCGATTGAATTCCAGTTATTACCAAGTACCAGGCCGATATAAGTGAGCAGCAAACTCCACGGAAGTGAACCTAAGAAAGTATAAATCAGAAATTTTGAAAAATTCATCCTGGCAATTCCGGCTGGAAGTGAGATAAAAGTCCGTACGATGGGCATCAGGCGGGTAAAAAAGACCGTTGCCTCACCGTATTTCACAAACCACCTGTCGGCCAGGGCAAGGTGCTCCAGGGAAAAACCAAAATAACGCCCGTATTTTACCAGGAAAGGCCGCCCTCCCCAAACGCCGAGATAATATGACAGGCCTGAGCCCACAACGCCCCCGATTGTCCCCGCTATTACCACGGTGTAAAATTCCAGCCTGCCGGTGGACACAAGATACCCACCGTAAGGCAGGATAACTTCGCTCGGCAGTGGGATATTTGCGCTCTCAATGGCCATGCCCATCGCTATTCCCCAGTAGCCCATAGCCGCTATGGCGTTTGTTATTACTTTCAAGACTTCTTCAATTAATTCGGTCAGGATGAGTCCTCCTTAAGAGAAACCGCGTCTTCCGCATCTTATTACAATCGCGGATTATCCAGCAGCCGCGGTTCGTTTTTCCTTCGCCCTTTAACAGGCGGCTTTTTTGTAGAATAACGCCTGTCGAAAGCAACCAGATCCAAAGACCGGCAAAGCAGCCTGAACTTTATGGAGACAGTGGAAGGAGCAACACCAAATTGCCCTGCCAGATCCTGTTGCTTTAATCCTTCTTCCATTTCCAGCCTGGCAAAAGTATATATTACCGCAGCTGCCCAAACAGCCGGATTTCGGACGGATGGCTGCTCTTTTGAACAGAAATCAAGCCAAAGCTTCATAGCGCCTTTCTGCTGCTTAGTGCTGTATCCAAGCGACTGAAATCCCTCCCGAACGCGTCTCGCCACGGCGGCGTAGCCCGGCGCGGGCCATGAATAATCTTCAATGACATCAGCGGGAGTGGCCCACAGGCACGGGAAACCATCCACGCTTTCTTCAACAAGTTCTTTAAACTTAGCCATTAAGAATTTTTTGCCTTGTGACAATAACCCTGGCGAATCCGCTGTAATCATTACAAACCTGGGCATCAGAGTAAGACTGCCCAATACCCGGCGCAGTCCTTCTTTTTTGGACTCATCACTCCCGTTTCTTAAACGGGGCTCACCGAGCCAGGCTGCCACTGCCTGCTGAAATGTACCTGAACGATCTCTTAAGTCTTGAATAAGTATAAATGAATCAGTTTTTTTAAGATACTCCAATAATTCCTGCCAGTTATTTATGGCGAATACTGTCCTGTACTGCATCCTTTCTGTGAAATTGCTTCTGCAAGGGGGATTGGAAGTTCCAAATTCCATAACCCAGGCGTTAATCTTGTGGGCTCGTTCTTTAAGATAAGCTCCCCATCCCCGTATACTTGTCATTTTATCATTATAATATTGACGGCGATCCTGTTGCAGCCGTTTTAAAAGCGGTTCTTTACACCAGTCAGGCAAAGCCAAACCGCTGGTAGAAAACTCGTATTCTTCCCCAACTTTTAGTACCCTCATCAACAGAATACTACCTGTTTTTATATCTGCGGCAGCATTGATATCGCGAACCTTTAGTTTCTTTCGGCTTAATAAATCCTTTATTATAAGCCCTTCAGCCGGTATAACTCCATTAACTTCATACAGAGAAATTCGTGAAAGCGCCCATTCCTTGACCAATATGTTCTCATAATCACTCAGGGGGTAAGGGTAATCCTCCCAAAAGGTTTCAATTATAGTCAACCCGCTTGAAATATAATAATCAAAAATAAACCACTCAAAACAACGTTCCATAGTAAAATCATCGTCTTGCACCACTAACTGCTGGTCGATGCAGCCCAGGTACATATCTTGAGCACGGGCCGCGTCCCAAGCAAAAGAAGGCTGATCAGCAAATTCGCCAAGTTTACGCCGCAGTTCCTGGCCAGCGTGACGCCACCTGACCTGGTCGAGAGAATAGTAAACCTTCCGCACTCCGCAGCATTTTTCATAGGGCCTTCCGCTGCCGCACGGACATGACTTTTTGGTACCGGGCACTGATAACACCTCCCCATATAAGTTATGCCGGTGTAGCAATATATTTTTGCCATATTAACTGAAATATATATACCCAAAAAATTATTTCTCAATGGAGATTTTACTGCCATCTATTTTAGAGCTAATATCAAAAATATTCAAATCAGAAAGCGGAATATATGTTACTCCTTCATCTATTAACAGCGGCGCCGCAACGGGTATTACCTGCCCGCCCGAAATAGCCCGCCCGTCTTCAGTGTATAAAATCATATCGGAGCCGTGACCGGTTACTCTTACGCTACTGTCGGCAGGCTGCCAATCCACCCTGTACCCCAGCGCCTCAAGAGCAAATCTCAGCGGCAGATATGTTGCATCCGGAAAACGCACCGCCGGATATTTTAGTTGTACAGTCATTCCATTCACAATAGCTTCCGGCTTTTCAAGCTCTAGATCCACAGTGTTCTTTTCAGACGGTTTGAACAAATGCTGCGCGGTGAACATTTGCAGCCCCGGGGTGATTACCTGGATATCGGGGCTTAAGCCTATGCCGTTGATCACGCTATCTTTTGGAGTGTGATATTCGGCGACAGTAAGCTTTAAAGCCCCGCCCGCATCTAGTGGCACCACCACCTGAACAGTGCCCTTGCCGTAAGTCCGGCCACCAATTATTGTGGCCGCTTGGTAGTCCTGAAGGGCACCTGCCAATATTTCCGCGGCACTTGCGCTGTCATGGTCAACCAAGACAGCAACTTGCATGCCCTTACCGATAGCGCGGCCTTCAGTCCGGTGCTCCTCGCGTTTGCCGTTCCTATCCACGGTACTCACCACCACCTGGCCTGGCTCAACAAAACTGCTTGCGATCCGCACCGCCGCGCTGAGAATTCCGCCAGGATTGTCCCTTAGATCCAGCACCAGGTCGGCCACTCCCTGCTGATTCAGGTCTGTCAAAGCTTTAGTAAATTCTTCGGAGGTATATACGCCGAATGTATTTATCCTGATATACCCGGAGCCATCATCAAGTACCTTCCAGTTTACAGTCGGAACATTAATACTTGAGCGCGCCAGCTCCAGTTCAAAATCATCGGCGCCTTCCCTCCTGATATTCAGTAATACTTTTGTTCCTTCCGGGCCGCGGATTTTTTGCACAACCTTGCCTAATGGCTCATTAGCGACATCTTCGCCATCCACTTTGATTACCTGGTCATTTGGCTTGATGCCGGCTTTCTCGGCCGGAGTATTCTCAATCGTATCGACAACTACAGGGTAACGTTCTCCCGGCCGCAGATGGATACCCACACCCACAAAACCGCCGTCCAGCGAGTCATTAAAATCTTTCAACTGCTCCGGAGGCATATATACGGTGTAAGGATCGTTCAAGGAACCGATCAAGCCTTCGATAGCGCCCCGGATCATAATATCTGAAGCAGGCTTGCTAATATGAAAACGCTGGACGTAATCAAAAATTTCTTCAAATGTTCCTCTATCAATAACAGGATTATCAGCAACAGGGTTATCGTCCGCATATGAAGGTCCGGTAAAGCACAATAACAAAACAAACATTAGAGCCAAAGTCATAAAAAGTTTACGCAAAATCTATCACCTCAAGTTTTCGAGTCTTTTAATGGTTTAATTCGCTCCCGCCGATAAAAGTCCTGCAAATATTTAGAAGTGCTAAATTATATTAACAAGCGCTTGATCCATAAGACAACCTGCTGCCCGATAGTAAATTAATAATTAACTCTTTTTAACAATGCGTTTTGAGAGCAGGTATTTTGATCCCATGTGGTGAAATACTAGTGGAGAATATTCAAGGCAGGTGTAATACGTGTCCCCAGATACTATCGTCATTATTGACGGCAACAGCCTGGTCCACCGGGCTTTTCACGCAATCCCCCCGCTGTCCACAAGCCAGGGCCTGCTAACTAATGCAGTTTTCGGATTTACCAATATGCTATTAAAACTTTTGGCTAAAGAACGCCCGGGAAAGATTGCTGTGGCTTTCGACATCGGAAAAATCACTTTTCGCCACAGTGATTATGACCAGTATAAGGCAAACCGCAGTCCTACGCCGGACGATCTGAGACCACAGTTTCCAATTATAAAGGACGTCCTTCACGCAATGCGTATTAAAATTTATGAAATTGAGGGATACGAAGCAGATGACCTGATTGGAACTCTTGCGTCAAAAGCTGAGCAGGCAGGTCTGAAAACGACTATTATTACCGGCGACCGTGACGCCCTGCAACTTATATCCCCAATGACAAAAGTATTATTGACAAAAAAAGGGATTGGTGAACTTGATGAGTACGACGAGGGTAAGGTTTGGGACAGATACGGGATAACCCCGCGGCAATATACAGATTTAAAGGGAATGACCGGCGATCCCTCAGATAATGTGCCCGGCATAGCCGGCATCGGAGAAAAGACAGCATCCAGGTTGCTCAAGGAGTATGGCAGCTTAGAGGAAATAATCGCCCATGCGGATGAACTGGCCGGACGCACCAGGGAACAGGTAAGAAGCTTCGGCCACCAGGCAGAGTTCTCCAAACGGCTAGTCACCATTTGCCGTGAAGTACCGGTAGAAATCGACCTGGAACAATGCAACCGGCAAAGCCCGGATTACAAAGAACTCCTTGAGTTATTTAAAAAGCTTGAGTTTAAAACATTAATTAAATCTATTTACTTTGAAAACCAGGAAAATACCGTCAATAAAAAACTTAAGGGCAATGGCCGTGGACGTCAAAGCACGAGTCAGGGATTGCCGGAGCCTGATTTGGATACTTACTTTGTTGAATACCAACGCCTGGATACCGAAGCCAAGCTGGGAGCCTTTACAAAAAAGGTCCAAAAGTTAGGACGGGTATGCCTCGCGTTAGCCGGTAACCCAAACGCAGGCGTTACCGCGGCCGGCTTCGCAATGGAAGAAGAACAAGCCTACTATTACCTGGATATGTCAGGCGGCGGGATCCGCCCGGAAAAAGCCCTTGAGGCGCTAAAAAATATTTGTGAAGACATTACTATAAAAAAATACTGTCATAACGGAAAGGAAATCATTTGGCTTCTGCACCGGCACGACATAAAATTAGAGCATCTTGCTTTTGATACCATGATCGCCTCCTATCTGCTTAACCCGGCATCCCCCAACCGGGAACTGGAAGATGTTTCACTAGAGCATTTGAGCACAGTCCTCCCTGGAGGCGAAGAATCATTACCCGCACGGGCCGGTTGTATCATGCAGCTAGTCCGGCTTTTGGACAGCAAACTCAAGCTTCATGAACTGGACAGGCTTTTTTACGATGTAGAACTGCCGCTGGTACATGTGCTTGGAGAAATGGAAATACATGGCGTGGCCGTGGATAAAAACCAGCTTGACGCCATGTCAAAGGACCTGGGCCGGCTGCTTGAAAAATTGGCCGGTGAAATTTATAATATGACCGGGCAGAAATTCAATATTAATTCCCCCAAACAATTGGGAAGAATATTATTTGAGGTATTAAAACTGCCGGTTATAAAAAAAACAAAGACAGGTTATTCCACCGACGCCGAGGTGCTGGAGGAATTGGCTGTAGCCCACGACGTGGTCGCAAAAGTGCTTGAGTACCGTCAGTTGATGAAGCTCAAATCAACTTACGCCGACGGCCTGGCAGCTTTGATAGACTCAACAACCGGCCGGCTGCACACCTCTTTCCACCAGACTGTCACCGCCACCGGAAGGCTTTCGAGTTCAGAGCCTAATCTACAAAATATACCCATACGCCTTGAACAGGGAAGGTTAATCAGAAAGGTTTTCATCCCCTGCCGGGAGGGGAACTTGCTTCTCGCCGCAGACTACTCCCAGATTGAACTCCGCGTCCTGGCCCATATAAGCGGTGACCCGGTATTAATTAACGCGTTTGAAAACGGGGAGGATATTCACACCCGGACAGCGGCGGAGATTTTTAGTGTCCGCCCGGAAGATGTAACCCGGGAGATGCGCGGTAAGGCCAAATCGATAAATTTCGGCATCATTTACGGATTGAGTGACTTTGGGCTGGCTAGAGACGCCAAAGTGGGACGCCAGGAAGCCAAGCAATATATCGATAATTATTTCGCGCGTTATTCAAGGGTTAAAACCTATATCGGACGGGTAATCCAAGAAGCCCGGAAGAAAGGGTTCGTAACCACTCTTTTGAACAGGCGGCGTTATCTACCGGATCTCTTTAGTCCCAACCGCACCGTTCGTAATTTCGGCGAGCGCACAGCGATGAATACGCCAATCCAAGGCAGCGCGGCGGACATCATCAAACTGGCCATGATCAACATTCACCGGGAGATTGCTGAACATAATCTAAAAGCAAAAATGATCCTACAGGTGCATGACGAGTTGATTTTTGACACACCCGCGGATGAGATCGAGCAACTTATCCAGTTGGTAAAACGGTGCATGGAAAATGCCTTCGTTATGGATGTCCCACTTGAAGTTGATATTAAAACCGGGCCGAACTGGTATGACGCAAAAAAGGTCCCAAAATAGTGCGAGCGCCTTTTTTCACCCTTCAGTCTCACATTCATGACAAGCTTTTCTATATCTTCTCTTTTCCATACTATCTATCAAGGGGATGAGGAAATGCCGGAATTGCCCGAAGTGGAAACTGTTAAGAGAACGCTCCAGCCCAAATTGGCCGGATTGACGTTCACTGATGTCCAAATATTTCTTCCAAAAATAATCCGTACCCCGGAACCTGAAGAGTTCAAGGCGAAGTTAATAAATAAAAAAATAGTAAAAGTGAACAGGCGCGGCAAGTACTTGTTGATTAACTTGAACGGCGGGTTAAACTTGGCAGTCCACTTGCGCATGACCGGCAGTCTCGTATACTGCGAACCTGACAAACCTTTATCAAAGTATACCCACCTTATCCTGAGTCTGAGCAACAACAGCCAACTGCGCTTTGCCGATATGCGTCAGTTCGGCAGGATTTGGCTGGTTCCCGATACCTCCATGAACGACCTGGCCGGTTATAAAGACCTTGGCATAGAACCTCTGGATAATCTATTCACCAAAGGATTCCTAAAGAAGGAACTCAGGCGGCGCCATGTCCGTATCAAACCTTTGCTGCTTGACCAAACTTTTATAGCAGGACTGGGGAACATCTATACTGACGAGGTGCTCCACCGGGCTAAAATAAACCCGGAACGTCTGGCCACCACCCTTTCTCCCAGGGAAATAGCCCGCCTTTTCCACGCCATACAGGAGGTCCTTCAGGAAGGAATTGAAAACAGGGGGACAACTGTACGGGATTTTATTGACGGGGATGGCCGGGCCGGCAACTACCAAGAGTTCTTACAAGTTTATAACAGGGAGGGCAAGCCCTGCTGCCATTGCAGCCAAAATATCCTTAGAAAAAAAGTGTGCGGGCGCAGTACTTACTTCTGCCCGTCCTGTCAGAAAATATAGTCCGGTAAAAAAAAGATTACATAGTTGGGGGGAATCAGCATGATAACCATCGGCCTCACCGGGAATATAGGAAGCGGAAAGAGTACAGTGGCCCGCTATCTCGAAAGCCTGGGTGCAATAGTGATCGATGCCGACCAAGTAGCGCGGGAAGTGGTAACCCCCGGCACCCCGGCCATGGCAGAAATCGTCGAGAATTTTGGGCCGGATATATTAAACAGTAATGGATCCCTGGATCGTAAAAAATTGGGATCCATCGTTTTTTCCGACCCTCGTGCCATGGCCAGGTTGAACAAAATTACCCACCCACGGATCGTTGAAGCAATCAACTTAGAAATGCAAAAAACTAATCTTTCTCCCGGATCCCGTAATAAGTTGCTGGTTATTGAAGCTCCACTTTTAATAGAAGTAGGGCTGTATAAAGGTGTTGACGAAATATGGGTGGTAATAGTAAACGAAAATAAGCAAATCGAGAGGTTGGGCGAGCGGGACGGCTTGAGCAGTAAAGAGGCCCGCCTGCGTATTGCAGCTCAGATGTCTCAGGAAGAAAAACAAAAATATGCGCGTCGGGTGATTGATAACAGCGGTTCCCGTGAAGATACTATAAAGCAGGTCGACCGCTGCTTGGCTGATATAAGAAAAGAACATTTTCAGGAAACTGATTAAATATAACATTAGATAAAGAACTACTTGCAGTATGCGGAGTGATCATTTTGGCCGCGGTTTTTCGCAGAAGGATAAAAAGAAGAAAAATAAAACAACGGATAATATTCCTTCTTTTATTTATATTTTTAATCTTAAACTTAGACAACATAGCACGTATTATTTACCCTTTCTCTTACCGGGAAGAAACGATTTATTACGCAAACGAATATCGGGTTGACCCCTTTCTCCTTGCAGCGGTGATAAAAACTGAAAGTAATTTCGACAGCCGGGCCGTTTCAGAAAAAGGCGCGCGCGGCCTGATGCAGATCATGCCGGAAACCGGCGAGTGGGTTGCCCGGCAAATAGGTGAAAAGACATTTAACCCCGACCAGTTATTTGATCCTAATACCAGCATCAAGCTGGGAACATGGTATATTGCAGACCTGGAAAAAGAATTTAGCAGTGATACCATACTTGTCCTCGCCGCATATAACGGTGGGCGGGGCAATGTGGAAGAATGGCTGGATAAAAAGAGTCTCAGCGGAGGGGTAAACTCTATTAACCAGATACCATTTCCGGAAACCCGTCTTTTTGTGCAAAAAGTATTATTGTATTACCATATTTACCGCTATCTTTATAAAGATGAATGAGGACTACGGCATACCTATCAATGCTTTTCCGTTTAAATAATCAAATTTCTTTCCCTGATAAGTATTTTTTTCCTCCAGGTAATCCTCTATCTTTTTTTTGACCAACCACCAGCTAACTCCCCAGTTGCTGAACAACAGGTTTTCTCTCGGCCCCTTGCCCACCAGGCGTTGGATTACTATTTTGGGGTCGAGGCACTCCAAAAAAGAAGACACTCTTTCAACGTAATCTCCCAGGGAGATTATTTTGAACTCACCTCTCTCGTACATATCGCCGAGCGGTGTACCCCGGATTACATAAAGACTGTGCAGCTTAACATACTCCACACCCAAAGCGGAAAGAACTTTGGCGTTTTCCACCGCATCCACATGGTTATCCCAGGGCAAGTTAAGGATGAGGTGGGCGCAGGCCGCGAAACCTCTAGCCTTAATCCGGTAAACGGCGTCAATAAATTCGGCCAGAGTGTGCCCGCGGTTGACCTGGGTCAAGGTGTGGTAATTAACCGTCTGGAGACCTAATTCTATATCTATATCCAAGTTGTTGTTACCTTTTACTTCCAGCAAAAAGTCTAGGTAGCGATCATTGACACAATCCGGCCTGGTTGAAACAGATATGCCCGCCAGATCATTTTCAGCCGCTGCTTCCAGGATATTCTTCCTAAAACGGTCAAATGGAATGTATGTGTTGGTAAACGCCTGGAAATAAACAATAAACTTACTTGCGTTAAACCGTTTACGGAAAAAAACCTTGTTCTCAGCAATCTGGTGTTTAACAGGCATGGTATTAGGCAGGCAATCGAATCCAGAACCTTGTTCATCACAAAAAACACACCCTCCTTTTCCCAACTTGCCGTCCCTGTTAGGGCATGTCCCCGGTATATTAACAGGAAGTTTATATACTTTTTCTCCATACTTTTCAATCAGGTGATCGGAATATTGGTTGTAACGGGTTGTTTTCACAGATACCTTCCTCTACCCAAATATCATAACTATTCTACCACAACACGCCTATTCATGATATTAACACATTAGAGAATTGGAATAACTGAGAATTTGGACAACCTTTATTCTTGCAATGGATTGTCTTACAGGTTATGATTATCTTAATGCAATTTACGTGCTATTTAAGCATTTGCAAAGGAGAACCCTATTCAATTGGCGAAAAAAAACCAATGTGATAACATAGCGGGTAGAATCACCCTAACGCTCCGGCTGACTTGGCATTACCTATTATTGCTAGCCGGGTTGTTCGTACTTTTGTATCTCAACTATCCGTTTTTTTCCATAATACCAGCGCTATTATTTATTTTTGTACTCTTTTTTTTCCGCAACCCTGGAAGAAACATTCCCGCGGATGAAAGCCTGATCCTTTCACCCGCGGACGGTGTGATTCTTGAAATAGAAGAGGTTTTTGAAGAAAGATACATCAAGGATAAAACTATCAGGGTCGCTATTTTTCTTTCCATTTTCAACGTACATTTGAACCGCTCTCCGTTGCAAGGAGAGGTCAAATACAGGTATTATCGTCCCGGCAAATTTCTACCGGCTTTCAAATGTCATGCCTCGGATATCAATGAAAAGAATTTCATTGGTATTGAAAGTAATGGTATAAAAATAATGGTCTGCCAGATTACCGGATTTATAGCCAGGAGGATAAAATGCTGGGTCGATGAAGGTAAAAAGTTGTCCGCTGGAGAAATTATCGGGATCATTAAGTTTGGATCGGGCAGTGAACTTTTCCTTCCGGCTGATTCAAAAATTTTGGTGAAAAAAGGTGAAAAGGTCAGGGGAGGAGAAACTATTATCGGAATTTTGCCGGACATAAAATAAAACACACGTTATAAATACTTATTGAGGTGACATATGACCAGGATAGAGATAGTACCCAACATATGTACCGCTGCAAATTTGCTGCTTGGCGTTACTGCCCTTGCTAATGTACTTGACCATAATTATAACGCTAGCGTCGTCCTGATTATTTTGGCAGCTTTGACTGATCGAGTCGACGGCATGCTGGCCCGCCACTATAACGCCGTTTCCGCATTTGGCAAAGAATTTGATTCCCTGGCTGATCTTATTTCTTTCGGAGTAGCGCCTGCCGCCCTGTCGTATAGCTATTTAATGGAAAAGTGGAGTCTGGCGGGATTGGTTTGTTTCGGTTTCTTTACATTATGCGGAAGTTTGCGCTTGGCTAGGTTCAACATATCCGGAAACCCCTCTTACTTCCAGGGTGTCCCTATTACCGTTGCCGGATCTGTCCTTGCTATAATTGTACTTCTTATTCCCAACCCTGTTGCAATATTGGCATCAGGTTTTATCCTGGCGCTGGCGATGATCAGCACCGTCCACATACCCAAGATTTAACAATGGATTGACAATTCGCCAATACGCGATTACCTAAATACCCCTGAAAAGCCGTAGACGCCGCGAAGATTGCGGCGCCTTTGTTTTTGCTTTACAACTCATTACCAGGATGTTCATGTCCTTTGCAACCGTGGCCACATGCGGCCGGATTGGTCGTCAGTTGCCCGTTTAAATAATCCAACGCCGCTTTCTCCGCATCGCCTGAGGCGCCTGTAATTACATTCAGTCCCACCGAGCGAAGCGCGTTAGCCATCGGGGGGCCCATGCCGCCGGCTATAATCACCTCGACGCCTTCTTTAGTAATTAAGTCGGCCAGGCCGCCGTGGTTATGCTGCAAGCCCCGATTCGAAATTACTTTCTTTCCTGCAATTTTACCATCTTCAACGTTGAAAACAACAAATTCCCGGGTAATGCCAAAGTGTTCGTTTATCCTGCCCATACTATAAGGCATTGCTATTTTCATTTACTTTAAACCCCCGCAATAATTTTTTAAACATCCTCCCAGAAAAGCCGGTGGTTATTGTGAACATTGTTTCATAAGAATTATATAAGATCCAAATACTTTAGTCAATAGTAATAGCTATATTGCTGGACGTCCGTTTATAAGTATATTATATATCAAATAATAAAGTCTACAAATAAAGTATCCTACTATAATTATAAAACATATATATATATTATCCTGCTTCTAACACATGTATTAATAACACAAGGCTGTTATTGACATATATCATGAACAATTTATAATATTATATTAAAACCATGCCTATAAAGAAGAAGTGGCTTGGCGTAGAGAATACCCGCATTTCAATGCCTACCTGAACCACCATCATTACTCAAGGCCGGTACAATGGATCTGTTCAGGGGAAGCGGCGGGAAGGGGCTGCAGTGAAAGATTTTTTAAAGCTTGCGGTGCTTAGTGAAAATACTGTTGGTATTCCGCTCGGCATAGTGGGTGAATGGGGCTTATCCATCTTAATTGAAGTTAGTGGAATGAAAATTCTTTTTGACACAGGGGAGCGCGGCAACCTGCTGGGCAATTCAGTCGTGATGGGAACCGACCTTAAACTCGTGGACGCTTTGGTATTGAGCCACGGACATTACGACCATACAGGCGGTATCCGTTCTTTTCTGAAATACCGGGGGAAATTGCCGGTTTACGCGCATCCCGATTTATTTGCTTACCACTGCAATTCGCCGGAGAAACCGCGATATATCGGAATTCCCTACATGAAAGAAGAGCTGGAAAGCCTCGGAGCGGAATTTGTCTTTGTTAGAGATTCTCTTGAAATTCGGCCAGGTGTGTTCATCAGTGGCGAGGTACCCAGAAAAACCGTTTTTGAAAAGGCTGATGATGCATTGTTCTGCATGGAAAACGGCAGGAAGATAAGTCCGGATCCGTTCCATGACGACATGAGTTTATACTGTGTTACTCCTGAAGGGATATTTATCGTATTGGGCTGCGCCCACGCGGGACTGGCAAATATTGTGGAACATGCCCGGGAGGTTACTGGGGAAAACCGCGTATTTGGAATTATCGGCGGCACTCACCTGGGTCCTGTGGCTGTTGAACAGCGGGAAGCAACAATCAATTATCTTAAAGGACTTGACCTTCAATTTCTTGGTGCCAACCATTGCACCGGACTGGCTGCAATCTCCCGGTTAGCAGGCATTTTCGGATCCCGTTTCAGATTTTGTCCGGCTGGTAGCAGCTTCATCTTTCACAAATGATAGTTTTGCTGGTTACTTTTTAATAAGTTTTAATTAACATATTTAAGGGAGCGATTAAATGTCCGCCTGGGATGATGATAAGCCCATGTTAAACATTGGCATAATAGCACAATTCCTTCAAGTTCACCCTGAAACACTCCGGATATGGGAAAGAAATAATCTAATCTGCCCGGCTCGAAAAAATAAGCAAAGGTTATATTCTAACAATGACCTGAAAAGGTTGAATTTTATTCACCACCTGATCAATGAAAAAGGCCTTAATATAGCAGGGGTCCAACAAGTTCTGGCAATGTATTCCTGCTGGGAAAATAAAATTTGCCCGGATAACCAAATAATAAATAAAGATGAGTCGATAAACAAGTCGAAACCGTGCTGGAAAAAAGAGGGGTATTATTGCACAGTGATCGAGGATCAGGCCGACCTCTGCAGCAATTGTAAATTTTATCAGGAGAGTTGCCGGAACAACGATTAATTACCGGTGTTCTTTAATTAATATTTGGACTCCTTTCCCTCAGATCTGATTAGCAGGTTTTTCAAAGGCTTTGAGAGCACTGCCAAAACAACCCCCAAACCAAGTGTAAAGCCGGCTGCGAGCAAATGACCATATAGGTGCCAAAACATCAGGTATCCAGTAGAAATTATTATAGACATCAGCATCATCGGGAAAGCTAATTTAAAATAATTCATGAAGCTAATATAATGCCCCCTTTTTTCCGCCAAGCCGACAACAATTATGTTGGCGGAGGCACCAATGATAGTTCCGTTGCCGCCGAGACAAGCACCTAAAGACAATGACCACCAGAGCAGATTTAGCTCTGTGATACCTCCGAGACGTCCCATATCTTGGATTAGCGGGATCATGGCTGCTACAAAAGGAATATTGTCAACAAAAGCTGAGGCCATAGCGGATAACCAGAGAATTAGCAAACCGGTCAGCAAAAGGTTGCCGCCAGTCGTCTCAAGAGCCCGGTTGGCCACCGATTCAATTACGCCGGCCTCTTCTAGCCCCCCTACTACCACGAAAAGTCCGGTGAAAAAGAAGATCACCGGCCACTCCACTGTCTGCAGGGCGTGTTCAACATCTTCTCCTGTAATCAAGAGCAGGAGACTGGCTCCCGAAAGGGCTATGATTGAAGATTCGAGGTGAACGTACTGGTGCAAGACAAAGCCCAGAATGGTCAAAACCAGTACCACCAGGCTTTTTCGCATGAGTTGGGGATCCTTGATATGATCTCGCTCGTTCAGTTGCATGATATTAGATTGCATCTCTTTTTTCGTACTGAGCTGACTCCGGTAGAGGAAATGAAGCCAGAAGATCGATAATATGTATATGACCACTACGACCGGGGCCAGGGTGAGAACAAAGTCCATAAAACCCAGTTTGGTAGCACTGCCGATCATAATATTGGGTGGATCTCCAACCAGCGTGGCTGTTCCTCCTATATTTGAAGCTAAAATTTCGGCGAAAAGGAAAGGCAGCGGGTTTATCTTAAGCTTATTGGTAATGGCAAAGGTAACTGGTACAATCAAAAGTACTGTTGTTACGTTATCAAGTAAAGCTGAGAGGATAGCTGTGACTAGGGAGATGGAAGCAAGAATTCTTAGCGGTTCACCACCTGCCATTTTAGCAGCCTTAATGGCCATATATTCAAAAACCCCGGTATTTTTTGTAATGCCAACAATAATCATCATGCCAATTAGCAGGCCGATGGTATTGAAATCGATAGCATGGATGGCATTATCCCAGGTAATCAGTCCCGTTAATAATAACACTACCGCCCCTAATAAGGCCACCACCGTGCGGTGAAATCTCTCAGAAACAATGAACACATAGGTAATCAAAAATACTGCAATGGCTAATGCTGCATGGTAATGACCGTCCATTGATACCACTCCTCATAATAAACGCAAAAGGTACAACTATAATATTTACTGTGTAAAAACAAAATAGGTGGCCAAGTCAAAAATATCTGACTTCCCACCCCAGAAGCCTGCGTTCCTTGAAAACAAGCCTGGTTTTAAGCTTGCCCAACACAGTTAAATGCTATATAATTTTGCTTACTAAACGATAACATAAGATCATGTTCTTGGTCAACTGATAAGTCAATTGTTTTAGGTCAGCCTAAAACAGCATTAACATCAAATATATGGAAGAATAGATTGTACCAGTAAAAATAATTAAGTCCGCAAAGGAGCGGAAGCTATGATTAAAAAAATACTGGTTGCTTATGATAACGGAGTAAAGTCTCAAAAAGCCTTAGAAACTGCGATTGAGATTGCAAAAGGTAGCAAGGCTGAAATTTGCTTGTTGGTCTCAGTAAAAATGCCTCAATTTATATCAACCGTAACTAGTATCGATATTCTTAAGGATCTGGAAGAGAAAAACCGTCAATATTTTATGGATATCCTAAAAGAATCTGAAGACAAAGTTGGAAAAGAAGGTATCCCGGTAAAATCGGTTATCCTTAATGAGAGCCCTGGCGAAGCGATTGTCAGTTATGCCAACAAGGAAAAATTCGACTTAATTGTTATGGGCTCAGCAAATCGGGGAACCGTAGAAAGGGTGCTCCTGGGGTTGGGTAGTGTCTCCAATTATGTACTTCATCACGCTAAATGTTCAATCTTGATTATCAAAAACTAAGTCTTGAGTTTGATTTTAGCTTATTCCCTCGCCACCACCGGTAAAATTATTTCTAACTGATAGTAGTGTAGAGAGCGAGGAAGATTAAATTAGAATATTAAAGCCAGGAGGCGCTGCGCCTATCCCGGCTTTTTTCTGTTCATTTACTTATGTCGTTGAAGACGCCGTTGTTAATAAGACACCGTCACACCGCGGGATGACAGCGCCTTGATAATATCCGCCGCCTGTGAATCAGGGTCAAGGTCTATCGGGTTATTATTTATGCTGACGCTTTGCAAGTCGGGTAAACCGGACAGCGCCCCTATGTCACTGATTAGGTTATAACTAAGGTCAATAGCATGAAGGTTGGGCAGTCTTGTCAACACTTCTATATCATAAATCCGGTTAAATCTAAGATTAAGGTTTTGCAGGTCAGCTAATTTGGACAGCACCCCTATGTCACTGATATTATTGTCACTGAGATCAAGAGATTGCAGGTTGGAGGCAAACTCAAGACCGGTTAAATCCCGGATTCTATTACTTGCCAAAACGTAACTCCCTGATGCTTTCAGGTTCGTTAAACCGAGCATTTCCGTTTTAGTTATATACCCCACCGGCACGTTTAAAGCCGCCCCGACAGCGGCCTCCAAGTTCGCATCGGTAAAGCGCACAATACCTGCCTTATCGAAGGTGCCGCCGATGATGCCGCTGGAGGTGCGGGAACAGGAAATTCCGCCCGCAGCTTTCAAGTCAACGCCGGCATTGATTATGAGCGTGTCGCCGACAGCCAGGTTTGCGCCGGTTGCGTCGCTTGCGGTGAGCACCAGAGTATTGGCGTCCGCCCACGTCCCGCTGTAGTTTGCGCCGAATGACTTCCCGCCGAAGTCGATTAAATCGTCCACAGCCGCCTTGCTGTTAACCGGGGGCTGATTTATGCTCACGCTAAACGCGATTGTAATGGTGTCGTTTTCTAATCCGGCATTGTTCCCGTTGTCTGTTGCTGTAATGCTGTTTATTATCTTGGGTGTCTGAACCGGGCTGAAACTCTCTAAAGCAATCTCATCTACCACCGGGTCAACATAATGTTGACCCCACGCCCAAACCGTGCCGTCGCTTTTGAGAGCCAGGGAAAAGCGCTCGCCGGCCGCTACCTCCTCCACGTCAGTCAAGCCTTGAAGCTGCAAAGGGCCGGAATCGGAAAATTTCATCCCAACTTGGCCATTTATATTTAACCCCCAGGCCCAGACCGTGCCGTCGCTTTTGAGAGCAAGCACATGCGCCGCCCCGGCGGATACCGAGACCACACTGGACAGGCCCAGCACCTGCACTGGAGTACATCTGTCTATCGCCGTACCGTCGCCAAGCTGGCACATGTAATTTTGACCCCAGGACCAGATTGTGCCGTCGCTCTTAAGAGCTATGGAATAATCTCTTCTTGCGGCTACCGACGTTACGCCGGTGAGTCCTTCCACCCGCGCCGGGGTGGGAAAAGTTGGAGTCAACCCGTATGTTCTTGTCCCGTTGCCGAGTTGGCCGAAATCATTTGCCCCCCAGGCCCAGACCGTGCCGTCATTTTTCAGAGCCAGGGAATGCCCGGAGCCGGCGGCTACCGCCGCCACGCCGGTCAGTCCTTGCACCTGCCGCGGGGTGTGGCTTTCTGTTGTAGTCCCGTCGCCAAGTTGGCCAGAGAAATCATTCCCCCAGGCCCAGACCGTGCCATCTCTTTCTAGCGCCAGGTTGTGATCTCCCCCGGTTGCTACCGACACTATGTCGGACAAACCGGTTACTTGTGCCGGAGTGTACCTGTCTGTCGTTGTCCCGTCGCCAAGCTGGCCGCAATCATTTTTGCCCCAAGCCCAGACCGTGCCGTCATTTTTCAGAGCCAGGGAATGATTAACTCCCGCTATCACCGATACCACGCCGGTCAGGCCCTGTACTTCCACCGGATTACCCATCCCAATAAACGTCCCGCCGCCAGGCTGGACGTACATATTCCCCCCACATGACCAGACTGTGCCGCCATTATTCAGGAAAAGAGTGTGATGCGCACCCCCGGCAATGTGGTTTCGGGGGCCAAAAGTCCCCGCGGTGATACCGCCGCTGGCGCCGGCAGGCGGCAAGCTGTCCGCCGTGTTCAGCGCTATGGCCAGGCCTCTGGCCAGTTGCGCGCGCGTGGCCTGGGCTTCGGGTTCGAAGCTGTTATCCGAGGCCATCGTAAACATGCCGGCCTGCAACGCCGCGGCTATCTGCCGCCCGGCCCAGTACGAGGGATCAATGTCCGTGACGGTTTCATCCAGTGGGGTGTCCGGTACCTGCTTATTGGCCAGGCGCAGGAGCAAGGCGCAGGCTTCCGCCCGGCTGACAGGCGCTTCCGGCCTGAATGTTTGGTCGGGGTACCCTTTAATAAGGCCGGCCTGGGCTGCTCTTTCGATTGTTGCGTACGCCCAGTGGCCGGGGCCGACGTCGCCGTATGTCCGGGTATCGGGAACTCGCCCCTCATCTAATTTGCCGGCTCTGATCAACAGTTCGGCTACCTCGGCCCTGGTGATGGAATCGGCCGGCCGGAAGCTGCCGTCGGGGTATCCCTGGATGAGGTTTATTTTCACCAGGTAGTTGACGTAAGGGTAGAAAGGATCGGTTTCAGGCAGGTCTGTAAAGACCGGCCCGGCGGCAAAAGCGCTGGCGGTGGCTAAGAGAGTTATTGAAGTTATGACAGCTAAAGCAATCGTGCAAATGCGTACAGGTTTAAAAATAATCTTGATTGGTTTCAAACAAAGTCCCCTCCCCGGTCTTCTTTACATTGTTCATCATACCAACGGGCATCAACTCATTTTTCTACATAATAAATACAATTATCCACGCTTAATAGTCTTGTTTTGCTGACAAACTCATAAAAATTTCATCAAATTCATTGTAATTGTCAAACAGAACGCTAACTAACCTCTTGTCTAAAGCTGTGCCAGAGACCATTTTATTCATAATTCCCTCGATATTTTTTCTGCTCATACCCGGACGGTAGGGACGCTCTTCACGGAGGGCAGTGAAAACATCTGCGACAGCTAATATTCTTGAGCCGAGTTGAAGATGTGAGGCATTCAAATGAAATGGATAGCCGCTACCGTCTAATTTTTCGTGGTGGTAGGCAGACCATTCTGGAATTGGAGAAGGAGCGCCTGCTTCTTTAAGAATTTGGTAGCTATAAAAACTATGCTGCTTAATTATGGCAAATTCTTCAGTGGTTAACTGCCCAGGTTTCTCAAGAATTTCATCTGGTACGGAGAGCTTGCCGATGTCATGCATAAGTCCGGCTAATTCTATTAAATATACATCTTCATTTTTAAAGCCCATTATTGTTGCCAGATACATAGCAACGGAAGCCACACCCTGAGAGTGTTTGTGGGTGAACGGGCTTTTATCATCAATAACACTGGCAAACATTTTTGCTAATTGCCGCATATCATTTTCTTTAATATTAACCATCGGATTTGTGCAGACATTTGTTTGCGCGTGCTTTAAGAAAGGTGATGTCAATTCTAGCCAGAAACTTTCCCTATTGGCAAGGCTTTTAAAGGCAGCCACAAGTTCTGGATCAAAGACTTGTCCGGAATTTTTTTCTATAGCGTTAGTCACATTGTTATTTTGTTTTAATATATGTGTTTCGTGGCTTAATAAAACTTCAATACGGTCGGCCAGGTGGACGATTCTTGAGATTAAGGGTACATCTTTGCCCGAAAGACCGGATTTATTATTGCCGTCAAAACGGTCATGATGGGTAAATATAATCTTGGCAACCGGATGTAAAATATCCACCTTGGAAATTTTCTCATAACCTTTGTAACAGTGATCCCACGGCTTTTCTACTTCAAAATTTAATAGTTTATTCTTTTCCTGCCATGTACTAACGCCGGCATCGTGAATAATTGACGCCATGAAAATGAGGTTGTTTTCTTCTTCAGTTAGTCCAATTTCTTTACCTAAACTTAATCCAATATGGGCTACCCTTTGGTGATGCCGTTGAATTCCTTTGCTTGTAAAGTCCAGGCAGAGGGACAGGGTTGAAAGCATGCGGCAGATATCAATTGAATATTCCATTGTATCCCTCCATTAAACATTAGAATAACAAAAAACAATATTTAAGCTGTGGAATAGTTAAACAATAAGAAGTGTTTTTCCTTCCTTAATAATTCTCAGCCATGACCTCAAAATACGCTTGTGGATGCGCGCAAGTCGGACAAACCTTTGGAGCTTCTTCACCATAATGGACGTGGCCACAGTTCCGGCACTTCCACGCCAGCGCTTGTTCCTTCTTAAAAACCTTGCCGCTTCTAAGGTTTTCCAGGAGACGTAGAAAACGTTGCTCGTGCTCTTTTTCTATGGTTGCTACTGACCTAAAGAAAGCTGCTATGTTTGTAAAACCCTCTTCTTCCGCGGTAATCTGAAATTCCTCATACATTGAAGTCCACTCGTAATTTTCTCCTTCCGCAGATGCCCGTAGATTATCCTCCGTATTTCCAATGCCATCTAAAAATTTTAAAATCATTTTTGCATGTTCCTTTTCGTTATCCGCAGTTTCCTGAAAAATCGCCGCTATCTGTTCGTAGCCTTCCTTTTTAGCCGCGCTGGCAAAATAAGTATACTTGTTACGTGCCTGCGACTCGCCGGCAAAAGCCGCTTTTAAGTTAGCTTCGGTCTTGCTGCCTTTTAGTTCCATGATAAATTTCCCCCTTAAATTGATTAATTTATATTATATACTTAGTTTTGCTCAATTTGGAGATTATAACCTCAAAGCGGATGACAGCTTAATAAACGCCTCGAGAATTTCTAACGACGTGTCAACCACGGCTTCCGCGTTTTTCGAACTGCAATCGATTGAAAGAGCGTTAGAAACTTCATGGAATTTCTTATGCGGCTCTTCAATTGCCAAGTAAGCGGCAATATTTTGATATTGGCCACGTTCTTTCTCGTACCATTTACCGAAAGCGCACTCGCGGTGTGTTGCCAACTTTATTCCTTTCCCGACGCTTTTTATTACATTGCGCAAGAAGTTAGCGTGGTCAACCAGCCTGGCCGCAAGTATTGTTAAAATATGTTCCTTCTCGGCAACGTTTAAATATGGTTTTATAATTTTGCTCAATCTCTGGACATCTCGATTTAAAACGTCTCCGAAATCCGTTACGGAAGCTAACTCTCCCGAGAGCCTGGCAAGGTCTTCAGTGGTCAAAGCTTGTTGTTGCGCCGCTTTTGCAATATTGTCAATAGCATTTGCAGTTTCGCTAACTTGCCGCCTGTTTTCGCGCATGACATCGGCAACTCTTTCCGTATCATTCAAATACCGCTCGAAAACATCTTTTACGTTCGTAACAGTATCATTAGTATTCATGGCTTTACCATTCATATCATCCGAAATACTCTTGACTTCCTTAACTGCTTGCTTAGTTTGATCAGCCAGCTTTCGAACCTGCTCAGCCACGACGGAAAAGCCTCTGCCATGCTCCCCCGCGCGAGCGGCTTCAATGGCGGCGTTTAATGAGAGTAAATTTGTTTGATCGGCTATATCCGATACGTTTTGGCTGATATAGTCGATAGTTTTAATCTTTTCCAATAATTCTGTGGCGTTGTTAACCATGTTATTAAGCATTCCACTTGAATTTTTTGTCAATAACGCTAATTCATTAATATTATTAAAGCTTTCCAATTCCTTCGCATCAACCATCTGCATTACCGCGCTAATTTGCTGGGTGGAAGCAGATGTTTCCTCCGCCGTGGCCGACATTTCTTCAGTAGCGTCAGCCAAATCCGCCGATTTCTCCGAGATTTCCCGTACCTTAATCGATGTACTGAAAGCCATCATCTCACTATGAGCCAGTGAAAAATCAAACAAAGCAGTTAGGAAATCCTTTTCCGCCTGGTTGGCATCGTCCACGCCGGATAGTTGTTGCTTCTTAGAAAAAAAGAACATTAGATTAGTCACTCCTTTTCAAATCTTTATTAGAATATTTGATTTACCATTTCTAAAGAATCAATGTAAAATCTTATGACCTCCGCTTCATCAAGGCCCAGTTTAAGCGTTATTTCATGAAGGTTTTCCCAGTCACCCTTCTCATAAAACAGCACCAGATTATATACATCGTTAAATATACTTTGCTCTCCCAATAACGCCTTTTTAATCTCTATGGATATAGGCAGTCCAGCTAAAATGGCAGGCAGGGGCTGGTCGAGAAAAGCGTCGATTAAAGAAAACATGCCCAACAGGAATAGGTCGGAGCGACAATTTGACAAACCAACTTTCGGCGCAATCAATTCACATAATGTAGCCCTGCAGATAGATGTGACGAAAAGCTCGTCCGGTTTATCTTTACCCATTCCTTTTAGTGCCACCAAGGAGAGCCATTTGTTTATTTCTTTTTGCCCAAGCATAACCAGCGCCTGCTTAATGGAGTTAATTTCCGACCTGAAGGAAAAGACTGCGGAATTGATATACTTGAGTAGTTGATATGAAAGGGAAACGTCCCTTTTAAAAAGGCTTTCAATTTGATCAAAGTCGAATCCTTGCGAGTGGAGGTCCCTCAATAATTGAAGATAAATAAGCTTGTTGCAGGGAATATCTTTTCCTGAAACAATGATAGGCTTGCTGAAAAAATATCCCTGAAAATAAGAATAGCCTATTTCCAGCGCCTGAATGAAATCTTTCCTGGTCTCCACTTTCTCGGCCAGATACTTTTTATTTTTTCCGATCCGGTTAATAATGGCTTTTCTTTCTTCCGCACCCGTAGCCTTGAAGTCAACTTTAATGATATCCGCCAGTTCAATCAATGGTTTAAACTTTTGATCATAAACAAAATCGTCCAAGGCCAGTTGGTATCCCATTTTCTTTAATTTTTTGCAAGCTTCAATAATCTTTTCGTCAGGCTCAATATCCTCCAGAATCTCCACCACGGCAAGTCCGGTGGGTAAAAGGGTTGCGACCTCGTTTTCCAGCAAGTTCCTGGTAAAATTAATAAAAGCTTTTTTACCCCTTGTAAGCGTATCCAAGCCAATCAGCAGAAGGCTATTGGTGATAACATCTGTTGTTGCCCGGTCACCGTCCCGATTGTTATAGCTGTTATATAGCTCTGAGCGATATAATAATTCGTAGGCGGAGACCTCTTGATCCCGGCCGAATATCGGCTGTCTGGCCACGTAATGATTCATAAGCCCGCTTCCTCCTTTAACAGATTATAAAACCTATTAAGTGATTCTACTATTCTCCGCGAAACCAAATTATTTCAATAAAAAAAGACAGTTTATTATCTCCAGAAGATAATAAACTGCCTGGCGATGCCTAGTGCTTCCAATTATTGACTATTGCGCTTAATTTATGCATTTTAATTGCTGCCGCTAAAGCTAGTTTAGTCTCAAAATGGTCAATAGATACCCCTAATATTTTTTCAATGCGCTGTTTTCTAAAGACCAAAGTTTTATGGTGCAGAAAAATTTTTTGGGCCGCTTCCTTCAAGTTGCTGCTTTGTAGAATTATTTCAAGAGTGTGTAAAAGGCTGGCTCCTTTTTCGCGATCGTAATTTATAAGCGGGCCGATCATTTTTTGAATATACTCTGCGGCATGATCTTTTTCATCATAGGTTGCAAGAAGTTGATAGAGGCCGATATCCCGGTAACAATAAATTCCCCCGCTATTTTCCCCTTGGCATTTAGCCGAAATGATTGCGCTCCCCGCTTCCTGACAACTTTTTTTCAAGCTGTCCGGCCCGCTATGCATGTCGCTCACACCAATAGTTACTATAAGTTCAGGCGCATAAAGGTTTATTTTTTCCTTGATTTGTGCGGCAGCCCGTATACCCGCGTCCAACATGTCAGGTGTATGAAAAGCCTGTAACAAAACACCGATGTTATCTCTAATATCCCACAAAACATACTCCGGGCTTTTGCTCAAAAAACTGTAAATGTATCTTTTTTTCTGTTGGATGTGTTCTTTATTCACAATATCAATCAAGCAGCAAAAAAAAGGACCCGTTAAATCTATTCCCCATTTTTCTGCAGTTGTCATAGCACCTTTATCTATAGCGACATTACCACTAATAATATCATTGAAAAAATCGCTTTTACGCTGCAAATCATAGGCCGCCAGCAGCATTCTTTCAGCTTTGCGCCGTTTCGAGATGTCCCGAACCACACTTACAATTCCCGCCATCTTACCGTTATCATCGCGCAGAACGCTTACGGAAACCTCTATCCACAAGATTTGACCGTCTTTTTTTAATTGCTCCAATTCAAAAACATGTCCCTGGCCGACTAACTCCTCATCAGCTAAAAACTGCCTTAACTTCACACATAATGCCCGAAAGGAATCGAATGACAGAACTTCTCCTATGGTACGGCCGGTAATCTCTTCTTGGGTACAATCCAAAAGCCGGACAACTGACGGACTAACGTATGTAAATCGCCCTGCCAGGTCTATGACCCAAATGACATCCAACACGTTTTCCGCCAGCAGGCGATACCTGGTTTCACTTTCTTTCAGTTCTGCCGTTGCCTTTGCCAGTACATTTGTCAGTGAATTAAACGCGGCTGAAAAATCTCCCATAAAGTCGACCTGTTGGGTAAAATCTCCGCTCGCAATCATCTGGGTCTGCCACGTCAAATGCCGCAGATTTGCCTGAAGAGTTCGCAGCCCACCGGAAAGAAACCCTTTCACTCGCATACTGTGAGATAGATCTCCGTTTGCCAAGGCTGAGATAAAACCTCTGATGGCTGTGAGTTTCTCATGTAAATTGACAAACTCCGGGTATAACTGTAAAGCGGCCGGCAATGTATCAGCCGGCACCTTATTTGATATCACATCTTCCAATGTCCGTACAGCAAGGTCAAGGAGCGCTTCCTGCCGGTCGCCTTGCATAGCCATAACTGCTCCCTCCAAACTAGACTACAACCTCGGCGGTAAACCGGCAGGTACGGTCACCGGTGCACCAACAGTCTACTTCCTTCACGTGAAATTGCCGGCCGGAGAAGAAAGATTCCATAAGAGCCGCTATAAATCCCTCGTCGTATTTACAGATCTCATGATCAGACTCCGGCAGCCCGGAGCAGTCAAGATCCTCATCAATGGTCATAACGAATGAACCTTGATCAATATCAGCCTTTTCCACTCTGAGAATTCCGAGCCGCAACTCTCGAAACGACTCCTGCAGCTTACGGATAAATTCATGAAAGTCGTTTATCTTGCCGATGATATTTTTATAAAATTCACGTCCAGCCAATTTGCCGGACTCGTAAAAAATTTCGTCAGCTTTTTCAGTACCAAACTTTTCCTCAATTACGTCACGAAAAGTATATTGCATGAGCCGGTACAACTCGATCCTAGTTACTTGACCGAGGTTTGGGCGGCCAACAGCAATGTCCCCGAGTAAATCCCATGAAAAAAGATACTTTCTGTTTTCCATAACCCGCCCTTTCTCCACTTTTTCATTAATATTTCCACATTACGAACAAGAATCCCGTTATATCCGGACCGTAAGCGTCAAATGTGGCACACCTGTACATCAAGCAGATTTTCCTGTTGATCCCGGTTACACAGTTAAATATACAGCCTCTAAAACTCAAAATCCACATCCGACAATCTTTTTCTCACCTCATCTATAACCCTTTTCTCCTCCTCGATACCGTCCGCGATAAAAGTTACCGAGAAGCGGACATAACTGCCCGCATCATCCCACGGAACGGTTGAAATAAGCTTTTCCGCAATCAGGTGCTGAGAGAAGTCCTCAGCGTTTTCAAACCTCCTGCCGCCCTTGATTCCCTTCGGGGCTTTGACATAAAGGTAGAATGAGCCCTTAGGCTTTTTGGCGCTAAATCCAACCTCATTCAAGGCTGATACGAGCATATTATGCCTTCTTGAATACTTTTCGCTTATTTTTTCCGTGATCTCCGGATGCTCCAAAGCATAAATCCCGGCTTTTTGGATAGCGATAAACTGGCCGGAATCATTGTTATCCTTCACAGTGGCAAATCCTTTGATAATCAGTTCATTACCTGCGACGGCCGCCAGTCTCCAGCCGGTCATATTGTACGCTTTGGATAAGGAAAACAGTTCTATCCCGACATCTTTAGCCCCTTCGACCGACAGGAAAGCCAAAGGCTTCTCTCCGTCGAACACCAGCCCGGCGTAAGCGGCGTCATGAACAACCACAATGTCGTTCTCTTTTGCAAATTTAACAACTTTTTCAAAGAATTCCCTGGTTGCGCACGCTCCAGTGGGATTGTTGGGATAATTCAAATATAACAGCTTGGCTTTTTTTCTTGTTTCCCGGTCAAGAGAATCTATATCCGGGAAAAACCCGTTCTCCGGCGTTATTGGCAGATTGACCACCTGTCCGCCGAACCACTTGGTCAGGGTTCCCAGCACCGGATAATTTGGCACCGGCATGATGGCAATATCTCCAGGGTTTATAAAAACTGCCGGGAGCATTGCCAGCACCGGCTTTGAACCGATACCATGGATAATTTCCGTCTCGGGGTTCAAACCTTTTACGCCGTAAACCATATCCAGGTGTTTAGCCGCCGCATCCTTGAATTCCTGGATTCCGTTATCGGAATATCCCCTGTTCTCAGGCTTTGCCGCCTCTTCAGCCAGTATAGCGACAATTCCCATATCAGCCATTTCGTCAGGTTCTCCGACTCCCAGATCGATTATTTCAACGCCCGGATGAGCTTTTCTGGCTGCGCTTTTTGCGCGTTTTATCTTTTCAAACTTGTAAATAACCGTATCCTTACCGAACTCCGAGCCACCTATTCTCTCAGCAAACATATTTTGAACAAAACTATCCGGCATTTCTGATCACCCTTTTTCAGTACTGTTGAAACCGCCAGTATAGGCCCTTTTCAAACTTCTAAATTGCATTTTATCACAATTGTCAATAAATAACCATCATATTAAATAAAGCTGGTCCAGCTGACCACCCTGGCCGCCGGCAGCCTGGACCGGCACAGCGTTCCGAACGGCCTGCCGGCTTGCTTACCTTGCCGACCACCATCCCGCTGTTTGGATAAAAGCAATTATTGAGCTACTAATTAACATCCGAAAGGCATATTAATATAATGAGGTGATGGCGATGGACATCTTATCAGTGATAAAATTATTGCCGGCGAAAATGTCAGGGCTTATAGAAAAACGGGCGGACATGCCCGGCACACCCACCCTGATGACGGCCATTGAAAGCGCCCGGCGGGACTGGCAGCAGGCATTAAAGGAAATGGACCATGCTGACGGTGAGCTTTCTGATTATATTATTTTTAAAATTAACTCGGCGGAAAGGCATTATATGCTACTGTTAAAACAAGCTAAACAAGAAGGGGTCACGGCCTGGTCCGCCGCCCCGGATAAAATTGCTACTATACCTTTAAATATTCATCCCTGACTTGCTGAAAATCTTCCCAAACAGGGCGTTTTTTGCTGGTATCCCTCAGTAGAGCAGCCGGGTGGTAAGTGGGCATGATCATGATCCCGCTCTTGCTAACTAACCATTTGCCGCGCATAACGGTGATCCTGGCATCCGGGTCGATCAGGTTCTGCAAGGCAGTGCTGCCCAGTAAGACAATGATCCTGGGGGAAACCAGCTCGATCTGGCGGTATAGCCACGGCAGGCATGAATCAGCCTCGTTCGGGCCCGGCGCCCTGTTTCCGGGCGGCCTGCATTTCACTACGTTGGCGATATAAGCATGCGCAAACCTCTCCAGGCCGATTGCTGCCAAAATTTTGTCCAATAACTGTCCCGCCTTGCCGACAAAGGGACGGCCCAACCGGTCCTCATCGGCCCCCGGCCCTTCTCCGATCAGCATCAACCGGGCCTCCGGATTTCCTTCTCCAAAGACCACTCCGGAGCACCCGGCCCGCAGCCCGCACCTGGCACAGTCCTTTGCGGCATTATACAATTCCGTTAAGCTGTTTATTACACTCAGGTCATGATCATTTTCATAGACAACCTTATTCAAACCAGCAACCTCCAATAATCATCTTCCATAAAATAAAAACCACGGAGCCGGGCCAACTGCCCCAATCCGCGGAATGTTGCGGGGTGTCAACTCTTAAATTTCCTCCAATATTTCCCCAACAAACGCCCCAATGGACCTGTTGTAAGCAATTCGACATATTTATTTTCATTTCCTTCCGGCACAGGCAAGACACCCCACTGTTTACCCGGTCCGGGTGGGACCAGGAGCTTCCGCCGGTTTTCACCTGCCGCGCGGCTGAAGTAATCTACCTTCAACGGTAAAAAAACACTCTGCTGCCACTGAAAGAATTCATTTTTATCCGCCAAATCCACACCGTCCACAGAAAAGATAATATCTCCTGAACGGATTCCCGCACGCCAGGCCGCCCCGTCCGGCAAAACATCAAGGACCCTTACCCCCCGGCCGGGCGGCACATATAGCGGCCTCCCGCCAAACTCGCTACGCCGGCTGATAAAAATCACCGCTTCATGTCCCAGAGGGGAGAAAAACGCCGCGGCTAGCGCCGCCACACGGTTTTGTCCTGCCAGCACAGCCATAAATAACAAGATTATGCCATACAGGCTTAGATTAAACGCAGACAGGCGGCTTTTTTCCGCAGGGCTTCTGGCAATCGCCACATCGCCGTAGCCCAGCCCGGCAATCACAGGCATCAAGGCGTATGCCAGGTCCCGTGTATCCACCGGTACATCCGGCTTGATCAGCGGCCACCATTGAGGCATCTCAACCCCACCCTGATAAAAACCGGTGCCCGCCACGGCCAGCACCACAAGCGGTATCGGCCAGAACTTCTGCAGGGTAAAGCCGCCGATCACCCGCCCGCCGGCCCCTTTAATAAAAGCCGGCGTCGCTCCCAGGTGGCCGCTGACCAGTATTAAAAGGCTTTCTACCATGTGCAGCACGGCTACCAGAGCCATAATCTGCGGAACGCTTACTTGGGGGAACCCCAGCAGCAAGCTGGATAAAGACAGCACCCCGCCCGAATAGGCAAAGCATAGAAAGCGCATGTTTAACAACATCAATAAGATTGCTACCGGCCAAAGATAAATCAGGCTTGGACCCGAGAGGGTCAGGCCGACGAAAACCATTAGGTAGCTTCCGGCGAGGCCGCCCAGCAATCCGAAACCGACCGCTATGAACACGCCGGCCCAGGCCCTGCCGGTTTTTAAGTTGAAGAAACTTTCCTTAATTCTCTCCATGCGCCTGTATTGCAGAGCAATCAAAGCGGCCACCAGCAGAAAGAGCGGCCAAAATTGCGGATCCAGAAACGCCTGCAGGAAAGCCCCCAGGATCAGTGGTAAAACATCAACAAAGGGAAACAAATTGTTTCACCTCGCTAACAACCAACATTGGTTTGCAAGTCCTTACACATATCGAAAAAGCCGCGGAGAAACCTTCCCACGGCTTACCAATTATATTCTCTTATCGGGCAATCTTTTGTTTCATAATTTCTTCCGCCCTTTCAAGCTGGACGTCTTGGGTACGGTCCTCCGGGGACTGGACCTGAACATCAGGCTGGATACCTTTTTCGTGGATATCGTTTTTGGCCGGCGTCAGGTAGCGCGCGGTGGTCAGTTTTAGCCCCGCGCCGCCGTCCAATGGAAATACAGTTTGCACAATTCCCTTGCCAAAAGTTTTAGTCCCAACCAGGGTTCCCGCGCCGGTGTCTTTTACCGCCCCGGCCAAGATTTCGGCGGCGCTTGCGCTGCCTTCGTTAATTAAAACCACCAGGGGAAGCTGCAGCGTTCGCCCCTCGGATTGAAAAACCTGTTCGCGCCCCACCCGGTAGTCGATATAAACAACCGGCCCTTCAGGGATAAAATTCTTTGCCACATTTACCGCCGCTGTTAGCTCACCGCCCGGGTTATCCCTGAGATCCAAAATTATTCCTTTCACGTGCTCACTTTTCAGCCTGCCCAGGGTTTCGTTCATTTCATCAGCGGTCCGCTCGGTAAACTGGCTGATGATAATATACCCGATGCCGGTGTCCGGAATCGTCCGCCCGTCGACCGTGGGAACGCTGATCTGTTCCCTTACCAGGGAAAATTGCAGTTGTTCAGAAGTTCCCTGCCTGTTGGCGGTAAGGTTGACTTTTGACCCGACCGGCCCCCGCATCAAGTTTATGGCTGTCTCCAGATCAATACCTTTAGCGTCACGGTCGTCAATCTTTGCTATTACATCTCCTTCTTTGATCCCCGCCCTGGCGGCAGGCGTTCCCTGGTAGGTACGCACCACCGTCAAATACTGATCTTTCACCCCCACCAAAATACCCAACCCGCCGAAAGAACCCTTGATCTGCTCTTGGAGCTGGGAGAAGGTCTTGGGATCGAGATAAACTGAATACGGGTCGTTTAAAGAATTTACCAGCCCTTTAATTGCCCCGTCTACCAGTTGCGTGGAGCTCACCGGGTGCAGATACTGTGTCCGCACCAGGGCGATTACCTTAAACAAGTTGCCGAAATGCCTGTAATTACTCGCTAATAGGCCGCCAACCGCTAAAAAAACCACAAAGAGTAAGACCGCCAGAACCGAACGCCACCTGCTGTTTCTGGAACCGGCTTCGAAACCATGATATCCCAATATTCAACACACCTGCCGATCCTGTCTTCACATACTTTACTATACTACAACAATCTGGGAAAAATTACAACCCGGATGGGCAAAATTAAAGCCACCATTTGGTGGCTAAAGGTAATTCCAGGGGCTGACCGGATTGCCGTTTACCCTTACTGAAAAATCAAGGTGCGGCCCGGTTGCCATACCGGTGCTTCCCACCCTGCCGACAGCCTGGCCCTTGACGACTTCCGCTCCGTTCCCAACGAGTTGTGACGACAGGTGGGAGTAAAGGGTGGTCAGGCCGCCTCCGTGGTCGATCATTACAATATTGCCATAGCCGCTCATATAGCCCACATCAATTACCGCGCCGTCCTGAGCGGCCACCACGGTGGTACCGGTGGGAGCGGGAATGTCAATCCCGTTATGCATTTTGTACTCCCCGGTAATGGGGTGCAAACGCATGCCAAAAGGAGAGGAAATATCGGTATAGCCCGGTACCGGCCAGGTGAAAGCCCCGGTGGAACGCGGCCGGGAACTCGAGTTGCGGTTGGCGATCTCACGCAAGATATCCTGCTCCTGGGCCTCAAGGCGGGCGGCTTCCTGCTCCAAATCCCACAGGTTCGCGTCAGCTTCTTTTAACAAAGCATTTTTTTCACTTTGTTTAGCCGTCAATTCTTTGCGGGCCGCGTCCTGTTCAGTAATCATTGCGGTAAGCCTCTCCCGCTGCACCTCAAGATCGGCTTTCCGGCTATTTAATTTTTGACGGTCTGCCTTGACCTGGTTAACGGTGGAAATATCCTCCTGGACCACCCGCTTTAAAAGTTCAAAACGATTGATAAAGTCACTGAAATCTCGAGCTTCGAAGAGGACCTCCAGGTAGCTGACGTTTCCCGCCTGATACATATTACGGACTCTCTTGTTAAGAATTTCAGTGCTCTGCTCCAGTTTAGTTTCCGCCTCTTTAAGATCAGCCTCTGTCCCGCGCAATTTTTCTTTAGCCTGGTCAAGGCTGTCTTCAAGATCATTCAACTGAAGGGTTTTTTCACTGATGGACCGGTTCAGGGAAGCTACCTGAGAGGAATAATCCTTAACAACGTCTTTGGCCTGGCCCGCCTCATTTTTCTTTTGGTATAATTGCTCCCTGGTGCTGTCCAACTGTTGTTGAAGTTCATCACCGTAAGCCGCTCCAATGGCCCCCACCAGCAAAACCAGGCTCAATGCTCCCGATATTATCTTTTTCTTCAAGGATCCTGAATCCATCTGGGTAAGCCCTCCCGGTTATTTGGGATAATTACGCTTTTAAGAACTTTCGCATGGAAATCATACTGCCCGCCGCCCCAATGACCAACCCGAGGAGGAGAAGGCGCTCCATTAAGGTTATAATTAAATCCCGGTCGCTAACCAGTTGCATAAAAGGCAATGAAACTTGAATATTTCCAATCAAAGTAAAATACCCAAAGTAGATGGCGGCAACCGCCAGCAACGACCCGGCCAGCCCAAGGAACATCCCTTCCAGCAGGAATGGAAAGCGCACGAACCAGTTGGTCGCCCCGATAAACTTCATGATTCCAATTTCTTTGCGCCTAGAAAAAACTGATAGGCGGATAGTGGTGGCTATAAGAAAAACCGCCGCGACCCCCAGCAAAACCATAGTAACCAGACCGGCAACGCGTATCCAACGGCTAAAAGCCAGCATTTTTTCAACCACTCCCTGTCCATAGCGGACCTGATCCACCTGGGCAAGGCCTTCCAACTGCCGGGCCAGCGGCGCCACCTGCTCAACCGTACGGGTCTTTATCCGGAAAGCATCCGGCAGCGGGTTTTTTTCCTCCAATCCGGCAAGGATGTCCTTTTTATCCCCAAAGTTCTTCTTCATCTCCTCCAACGCCCGCTGCTTGCTTACAAATTCAACCTGGGCCACATCAGGCATAGCTTTTAGTTTGTCTTCCAGATCTTTTATTTGAGCAGAAGTGGACTTATCCTTCAAAAAAAGGCTCATTTCAACACTTGACTCCAGGTTGGCCGCCATATTGCTGGCGTTTATAACCAACAGCAGAGAACTGCCCAGGATCATCAAAGACACGGCAACGACACCCACTGAGGCCACGGAAAGCCAACTGTTGCGCAAAATCGATTGAATTGTTTCGCAAAAATAATATCTAACCGTTCTAAGCCTCATAGCGGTACGTTCCTTCCTTCTCGTCCCGCACTATCTGGCCGCCGGCCATTTCGACAACGCGTTTTTTCATAGCGTCCACAATGTCCCGGGCGTGTGTAATCATAATAACGGTGGTGCCCCGCTTGTTAATGTTCAAAAACAGATTCATTAAATCCCAGGAGGTTTCCGGATCTAAATTACCCGTGGGCTCATCAGCGATAATCAAAACCGGATTATTGACAATGGCGCGGGCGACACTCACCCGCTGTTGCTCACCACCCGAAAGATGTCCGGGAAACACATCGGCCTTTTTCGTTAAACCGACCATGTTGAGTACTTTAGGCACTGTTTTTTTGATATCCCGACCGGAAGAACCAACTACCTCCATCGCAAAAGCTACATTTTCAAATACTGTTTTTTGCGGCAGCAGCCGGAAATCTTGGAATACCATCCCCATTGCGCGGCGCAAGTAAGGCACCTCTCGCTGGCGCATACGAATAACATTTTTCCCGTTGAAGATGACCTGCCCGCGGGTGGGAAACTCTTCCCGGTAGATTAATTTAGTAATTGTCGACTTTCCGGCGCCGCTGGGGCCAACCAGGAAGACGAATTCACCCTTATGGACGCGCAGGGTAACATCGGTCAGGGCCTTAACACCGCTGGGATAAATTTTTGTAACATTGTATAATTGGATCAACCGCCCACCCCGCTTTAGAACAAACAAAAAACCGGCCAGTTATCACATCGTTTGCGATACTGTCCAAGGACCGCTGTTATGCTTTGCTACTGCAAATATATTTTACGTATAAATTGACAGCATACTGCAAGCCAAGTAAAAACTTCGACAAGTTGGCGCAAAATCCTTCCTTTTCATCAATAAATTTCTTTACAATATTCCAAGAGCAAAACACTAAATCCCAAGATGATCCAAATAGCGACCCCGTATCACTATCAAAGTGGTGGCGCGGGGTCGCTATTTTGGTTCATTATTAAATTTTACTCACCATCAGGTGAGTGGCCATGCAAAACCACGCGGACTATCCTTTTCTCGCAATGACTTCTTTAACTGCCGCAGCGAGGGCCGCCGGGGAAAGGCCGTATTTTTCCAATAATTCGGCTGGCGCTCCCGACTCGCCGAACCTGTCCGGTATACCCACCCGCTTTAGGTGAACAGGGCAATTTTCAACAAGCGCCTCAGCCACTGCCCCGCCCAGGCCTCCAATGACGCTATGTTCCTCCGCGGTTACCAGGGCGCCCGTCTCCCGGGCAACCCGGACTATAGCGCCTACGTCCAGGGGCTTGATCGTATGGACATCCAGGACCCCGGCCTTGATTCCTTCTTCCGCTAAAAGGTCAGCTGCTTCCAGAGCTGCGGCGACCATGATGCCCGTGGCGATAATTGCTGCGTCTGTTCCCTCCCGCAATGCAACCGCTTTTCCTGGTTCGAACTGAAAATCCGCTCCATGTAAAACCGGTACCCCGGCCCTGCCCAGCCGAATATAAACCGGGCCTTTCATTGCCGCCGCGGCCCTGACCGCTCCCGCGGTTTCGACAGCGTCAGCCGGGACAAACACAGTCATATTCGGCAGTACCCGCATAATGGCGATATCTTCTACCGATTCGTGTGAGCCGCCGTCCTCACCCACAGTAATCCCGGCGTGACTGGCCCCGATTTTAACGTTCAGCGCAGAGTAAGCAACGCTGTTGCGCACCTGCTCGAAAGCCCGGCCCGAGGCAAAAACCGCAAACGAACTACAGAAAGGAATTTTGCCGGCCGCAGCCAGGCCGGCTGCCGTCCCGATCATGTTTTGCTCAGCCACACCCATATCAAAGAAACGTTCGGGAAAGTGCTTCCCAAAATCATATGTCTTGGTAGACTTCGCCAGGTCGGCGTCCAACACCACAATGTCCGGGTTTTCCCGGCCCAACTGCAGTATCGCCTCTCCGTAAGCCTCCCTGGTCGCAATCTTATTGCTCATATCAGCCCATTCCTCCTCAAGGACGCGAATCATCTATCCTTACGTTAATAGCAGCCAAAAGCAAACACCGGCACAAGTACTATCTCACGCCAATTCCGCCAGCGCTTTCTCCACCTCGCCGGGTTTTGGCGCGGCGCCATGCCAGCCCACCTGGTTTTCCATGAATGAAACACCCTTGCCTTTTACAGTTTCCGCAACAATCATGGTGGGCTTTCCTTTTACCGTTTTTGCCTCGTCCAGGGCATCCAGGATTTGTTTGATGTCGTGCCCGTCGATAATGACCACATGCCAGCCGAAAGCGCGCCATTTGTCGGCTACCGGCTCGGGTGACATTACATCAACCACCGGGCCGTCTATCTGCAAACCGTTATGGTCGACAAAAGCCGCCAGGTTGTCCAATTTGTAGTGAGCCGCCGCCATGGCCGCTTCCCAGACCATCCCTTCCTGCAATTCGCCGTCGCCAAGAAGCGCGTAGACACGGTAGCCCGCTTTGTCCAGCCGGGCAGCCAGGGCCATGCCGTTGGCAGAGGAAAGCCCCTGTCCCAGGGAACCGGTAGACATATCCACCCCGGGGAGCTTGCGCATATCCGGATGCCCCTGCAGGCGGCTCCCCAATTTGCGAAGTGTCATCAGTTCCTCCAACGGGAAGAATCCCCTTTCGGCCAGGGCCGCGTATAATACCGGGGCAGCGTGCCCCTTGGACAGCACAAAACGGTCGCGCCCGGGCCAATCCGGACGGGCAGGGTCAAGGCGCAACTCTTTAAAATAGAGTGAAGCAACAATGTCAGCCGCGGACAGAGAACCTCCCGGGTGCCCCGAACCGGCCTCGCCCAACATTCTGACAATATGTTTTCTAATTTCTTTTGCCTTGTTTTTGAGTTCTTCGATTTCCCCCATCCTTAAACCTCCGGTTATTTTATTTATACTCTGTAAAGCCTTCCCCGAGCACCTCGTGCACGTCCGCCAGGATTACAAAGGCATGCGGGTCAACATTGTAAATGATATCTTTAAGGCGGGTCACCTCCGACCTATTCACGACCGAGAGAAGGACTTCCTTTTCCACGCCCGTGTATACCCCGCGAGCCGGCCAGGCAGTGGCGCCCCTGTTTAACCCCTCCACGATTGCGGCGGATATTTCCGCCGGACGGCTGGAAATTATCAAAAAGGCCTTGGTGTAGCTAAATCCCTCTTGAACCATGTCAATCAGCCAAGCGGTGATGAAAATGGTTATCAACGCGTACATGGCCAACTCGGCCGAATCAAAAACAATCCCCGCGGTAATCACAATCGTGGCATCCACCAGAAAAAGCAATTGCCCGATATTTACCCCGGTGTATGTACGCAAAACAGCCGCCAGCAAGTCGGTACCCCCCGTTGTGCCCTGATACTTAAAAACAAACCCCAGCCCCAGGCCAACCAGCACACCGCCGAACAGACCGGCCAACAGGAGGTCGTGAGTTGGGACGGGCAGAAAAGGCGCCAGCGCGTCAACGGCTAACGAAAGAGAAATAGTGCCGAAGAGGGAACGAAAGCCAAAATGCAGCCCCAGGCGGAAAATGCCCATGGCAAAAAGCGGCACGTTCAAGACAAGCATAGCCGCCCCAACCGGCACATTAATCAAATAGTGCAGGATAATGGCAATGCCGCTGACTCCTCCAGCGGCGATTTTATTGGGAATGAGAAACATATCCAGCCCCAGGGCGGTCAAAACAACACCGGCGCTTACCCCGGCAATTTCGTAGACAAATTTGCGGCGCATAGTATGGCAACGGCCTCCTTTGCTCAATTACCCGCGCCCCTGTACCCGCGCCTTTTCCTTTAAATAGGCGGCTATAAAGGAATCGATCTCCCCGTCCATGACAGCATTGACGTTTCCGGCCTCCTCACCGGTGCGGTGATCTTTAACCAGGCTGTACGGGTGAAAGATATAAGAACGTATCTGACTGCCCCACGCAATATCCTGCTGGTCGCCTCGCAAGGCTGCCAGTTCAGCCTCCTTTTTGCGCAGCTCCAGATCGATCAACTTCGCCTGGAGCATTTTCATAGCCGCCAGCCGGTTGGAGATCTGGGAACGCTCATTTTGGCAAGAAACTACAATTCCTGTGGGAATATGAGTAATCCGGACAGCGGATTCTGTTTTGTTAATATGCTGCCCTCCGGCTCCGCTTGAGCGAAAAGTGTCTATTTTTAAATCTTCCTGGCTGATCCGCACGTCCACATCTTCATCCGCCTCGGGAAGCACATCCAACGACGCAAAAGATGTATGACGGCGGCCGGCGGCGTCAAATGGGGAAATACGCACCAGCCGGTGCACCCCTTTTTCGGACCGCAGGTATCCGTAAGCGTTGGGACCTCTTATCTCCAAGGTGGCGCTTTTGATGCCCGCCTCATCACCGGGCAGCATGTCGAGGACACCGATCTTGAACTTGTGGCGTTCCGCCCACCTGGTGTACATCCTGATGAGCATCTCCACCCAATCCTGGGCCTCGGTGCCCCCGGCCCCGGCGTGGAGAGCGATGATGGCGTTACCCCGGTCGTATTGCCCGCTCAAGAGGACAGCCAGTTCCAGTTCAGTCACCCTTCGTGAAACAGATGCCAATCCATCTTTCACCTCGGCGGCAACTGCTTCGTCCTCCTCCTCTTCACCCAGTTCCGCCAATACTTCCAGGTCCTCAAAATCTCTGGTTAGTTCCCGGAAAACTGAAACCCTGTCTTTTAAATTTGCCACTCGCTGGACAATCTTCTGAGCTTTTTCCTGGTCTTCCCAAAAACCGGTTTCGAGCATTTGCGTTTCCAATAAAGATATTTCCTCTTCCTTTTTGGCTATGTCAAAGAGAAACCCTCAAATCTTCCACACGCTTGCTTAATGGTTCAAACTCCCGGCTTAATTCTGCAAACATTTTCTCACCATTTTCTTTTTGATTTTTTTATACAAAATTTTTTATACAAATTAGACAGCTTCGGCCCGGCCGCAGCATTTTTTATACTTCTTACCGCTGCCGCAAGGGCAGAGAGAGTTTCGCCCTATCTTATTTTCCCTGCGCACCGGCTGCTTCAGTCCGTCCTCCGCGTAGCGGTTTTCCACCACCTGCCTTTTTTGCTGCTGTTCCGGCCGAACCAAATTTACCCGGAAAATATAGCGCACCACGTCATCCTGAATAGCATCGATCATGTTCTGAAACATCTCATACCCCTCGAATTTGTACTCTACCAGGGGGTCTTTTTGGCCGTACGCCCTAAGGCCGATACCCTCCCTGAGCTGGTCCATGGCATCAAGGTGGTCCATCCATTTGCCGTCCACAATGCGGAGCATGATCACCCGCTCGATATCCCGCATCGTTTCAGAGCCCAGCTCCTGTTCCCTGGCTTCGTAAATCGCCCGGGAACGCTCAGCAAGGTAAGAATGCAATTCCATACGGCCCATATCTTCCAGGTCTTCGGGCGCCAGCTTGTGACCGGGCAGGAAAAGCTGCTCGGAATACTCCAGAAGACCTTTCAAATCCCACTCTTCAGGGTGGACCCCTTCCGGGGCATAGGAAGTTACAGCCCGTTCCACCGAGGCATTGATCATTTCAATAATGTTAGCCTTGAGATCGCCACCGGTGAGCACCTGCCGGCGCTGCTTATAAATCAACTCACGCTGCTGGTTCATCACATCGTCATACTGAAGCACATGCTTGCGGATTTCAAAGTTGCGGTTTTCCACCCGCTTCTGGGCGGTCTCAATTGATTTTGTGATCATGGAATGCTCAATGGGCATATCTTCCTCGATACCCAGCCGGTCCATGATACTTGAAATATTATCCGAGCCGAAAAGGCGCATCAGGTCATCTTCAAGAGAGCTGTAAAACTGGGTGGAACCCGGGTCTCCCTGGCGGCCGCAACGGCCGCGGAGCTGGTTGTCAATACGCCGGCTCTCATGCCGCTCCGTACCGAAGATATGCAGCCCGCCCTGCTCAACAACCAGGCTCCGCTCTTCCTCCGTTTGTTTCTGGTATTTATCCAACAGCGCCTGGTAGATACGGTCATCCGGCTCAGCCTGCCCGGAAGTAATTTCCCCGGCGGATTCAAAATTATATCCCTTACCGCGCAGTTCCTGCCGAGCCAGAAATTCCGGATTGCCCCCCAGCAGGATGTCGGTGCCGCGGCCGGCCATGTTGGTAGCAATGGTCACTGCTCCCCGGCGGCCGGCTTGTGCCACAATCTCGGCCTCCTTGTCGTGATACTTGGCATTCAATACCTGGTGGTTAATTCCTCTCTTCCTGAGAAGATGGCTAAGGAATTCTGATTTTTCGATAGAAATTGTACCTACCAGAACAGGCTGTCCCTTGGCATGCCTGGCCGCGATTTCATCAACAACCGCCAGGAACTTGGCCTGTTCGGTTTTATAGATAACATCCGGCAAGTCTTTCCGGATCATCGGTTTGTTGGTTGGTATTACCACGACGTCCAAATCGTAAATTTTCTTAAATTCCTGTTCCTCCGTCGCCGCCGTTCCAGTCATGCCGGCCAGCTTGTCATACATCCGGAAGTAATTCTGAAACGTAATAGTGGCGAGTGTCTGAGATTCCCGCTCGATCTTGACGCCCTCTTTGGCTTCTATTGACTGGTGCAGGCCGTCGCTGTAGCGCCTGCCGAACATCAGCCGGCCGGTAAACTCATCAACAATGATCACCTGCCCGTCTTTCACCACGTAGTCCCGGTCCCGCTTCATTAACCCGTGGGCCTTTAAAGCCTGGTTCAGGTGGTGAGTGAGCTCGATATTTTTGTCGTCATACAGGTTGTCAACGCCAAGCATCTTTTCCACTTTGGCGACTCCGGACTCGGCAATGACCACAGTATGCGCTTTTTCATCAACGTTGTAGTCAGTTTCCCGGGTGAGCTTTGGCACTATTTTAGCAAAAGTGTAGTATAACTCAGTAGATTTTTCAGCCTGGCCTGAAATAATCAGCGGGGTCCTGGCCTCGTCCACAAGGATGCTGTCCACTTCGTCAACGATGGCGTAGTTTAGCTCCCGCTGCACCAGCTGATCCGGGTGATTGGCCATATTGTCCCGCAGGTAATCGAAACCGAACTCATTATTGGTGCCGTAAACGATATCCGAGTGGTAGGCGCGCCTGCGGTCCTCCCATTCCAAGCCATGCGCCACCAAACCCACGCTTAATCCCAGGTAGCCATAAACTTGACCCATCCATTCGCTGTCCCGGCGGGCCAGGTAATCGTTTACAGTTACAACGTGAACGCCTCTACCGGTGAGAGCGTTCAGATAGACCGGCAATGTCGCCACCAGAGTTTTACCTTCACCGGTTTTCATTTCAGCAATGCGGCCTTGATGCAGGACTATCCCGCCCATAAGCTGGACGTCAAAATGTCTCATTCCCAGCACCCGCCGGGAAACTTCCCGCACCACGGCGAAGGCCTCCGGAAGGATATCGTCCAAAGCCAGGCCATTATCTAAACGTTCCCGGAATACCGCAGTCATGCTTTTAAGTTCATCCTCCGGCATAGCGGATATCTTTGGTTCCAGGGTATTGATCTCATCAATATACCGCTGTAGTTTTTTTACTTCACGGGCGTTATCATCAAGCCAATTTTTTATAAATCCGAGCATTTATATCACCTCTCAATTGTTCGGACTCATATAGAATAAACGACAATTTCACCATGATATTATACTTCATAAATAATAAAACCGTCAATTATTGCATTTTCTACCAATTAGGAAGCGCGGTCCGCAGCTGATGACGCGAAAAGATAAATGCCGCCATTCCGCGGAATGCATTCAGCCTCGTTATTAAAACCAAGCGCTTATTCGCTTCCCCGGTAAATAAATAAAGCGCCTCTTGCGAGGCGCGTCAAATATAATTCCTTTGCCGGGGGCCGGTATCCCCCGTTCAAAACTCCGGCTCAATCAATCCGAAATTGCCGTCCTTGCGCTTGTAAACCACGTTGACCTGTTCGGTTTCCGCATTGGAAAAAACAAAGAAATTGTGCCCAAGCAGGTTCATCTGGAGCAAAGCCTCTTCCACCGATACCGGCTTGATCGCAAAGCGCTTGGTTTTGACCAGCCGCGGCGCTTCTTCATCATAAGCGGCGGGAAGCGGAAGTTTTTGTTCATTCACAATCCGGACGCCCCGTTTCTGCAGCTTGCCCTTATACTTCCCAATTTGCTTCTCCAGTTTTTCTACCACCAAATCGGTAGAAGTATACATGTCCCCGGTGCTTTCTTCACCTCTCAAAATCATCCCGTTAATCGGTACGGTCACTTCAATCCGGTGGGAATCCTTCTCAACAGTCATAGTAACCTGGGCGTCACCCATGTTATCGATGAATTTATTCAGCTTGCCAACACGCTTTACAACATAGTCCTTTAACGCATCAGTTACTTCAATATTTCTGCCGCGCACCTGAACTTTCATGAGAACAACCCCCTTCTTGATAATCTTACTATTATTATTCCCTAAAAAAACGATAATACCTGCTTCATCTGTTTAAATAAGCAAAAACCCCAGCCTGGCTGGGGTAAACCGGCATTTATATTTTTGAAACGTTGGCCGCCTGCGGCCCCCGGGCGCCTTCGACAATATCGAATTCAACCTTCTGACCTTCATTTAAGGTCTTAAAGCCTTCTTCCTGAATCGCCGAAAAGTGGACGAATACGTCCCCACCATCTTCCCTCTCGATAAACCCGTAACCCTTTTCTTGATTGAACCACTTGACCGTACCTAACACATGCATACCTCCTAAAAAAACTTAATTCCGTGGGTCTTAAACTCACGCATAGCAATGTTAACACAGGGACATAAGAATGTCAAGCCTTTCCACAACACACATAATATCGTCCATATCTTTATTATTGTCGAAAAAAATATTGTTGAATGTTGATTGTGCAGAAGTTCTTGTGGATAATGTGGATAAGGTTGTTAATAACTCATAAAATCAGTAGTTGAAATGTGAGTAACTCTTACTTCCCGTAAAAAGAGTGTCAAAATATGTTATTAACTGGCATGATTTTTGTATTTTTTTAGAAGTACCGGCCGTTAGCCACAGTAATACCGAATAACTGCCCCGCCCCGGACCGTTTAAGCGCTTCCGCAACAGCAGACATGGTACAGCCGGTGGTGAAAACATCATCAACGATCAAGATGTTTTTATTTTGAAAATGTTCTTTATTCATCACCTTGAAAGCAGTTCTTAGATTCAATTCCCGCGCCGCCTTGGGCAGGCCGGTCTGCGCGGGCGTATCCAGTACCTTAACCAAGGTGCGCGCGTTTACCGGTATTTTCAGCGCGGAGCCGATTTCTTTTGCCAGCAGGGCAGCCTGATTAAATCCCCTCTGCCGCAGTTTGTCTCTTGATAGCGGCACGGGCACCACCAGTTCAATTCCGGCTGATAAAATTTCGGGTAACAACACCTCCAACATCAGTGAAGCCAGCGGACCAGCCAGCCAGCGACTGCCGCCGTACTTAAACCGGTGAACCGCTTCCTTTAAATGACCTTCATAGGCGCCCGGCGCCCGGGCAAGGATAAAGGGCCAGCCATGCCTCCGGCACTCTAAGCACAAGTGCGGGCCATCAGCCGGAATCACCGCCCCTTTTCCCGGCAGACGGCCGCACCGCCCGCAATAAGGCTCCCGGCGGTACCCGCTTATTATTGACCGGCAAGATCCGCAGATCTGTGACCCGGAACCGGGCGAGCCGCAAAGAGGGCACTCCGGGCGCGGAGGAAAAACCAGGTCAAGCAAGCCTTTCCAGAATATTGTAAACACTCGTCACCTCCGTCATTCTCCATACGCTCCAATAATTGAAACAGCGGCAGCCGCAACCTGGTCCCTGCCATCTTTTTTCGCCTTCTCCAATGCCCGCTGCGTCGCCTTGAACAAGCCTGCCGCATCACCGGCGTCCCTTGGAAATTCCGCCACCCCTATGCTGACGGTAATCCTGGCCTGCCTTCCAACTTTTTCAAGAAAATAATGCCCCCGGATTTCCTCTCTTATATTTTCAGCATAATTTAACAAGCGATGGCCACAGGCGCCCGGCAGCAATAAAGCAAACTCATCTCCGCCGCAGCGCGAGACAATGTCGTCACCGCGCATCTCGCCTTCAATAATCCCTGCCAGTTCGGCCAGCAGCCAGTCACCAGCCGGCCGGCCGTAGCGTTCATTAAAAATACCAAACTGGTCCACATCAATAATAATCAGCCCGGCCGCAGCGCCGCTCTCCCCGGCGCTTTCGCAGATCTCTGACACCGTTTTATAAAAAGTGCCGGAATTATAAAACCCGGTTAACGCGTCCCGCGACACAATATGTTCCAGACGGCCGGTGAGGACTGAGTTTTCAACGGTAATGGCTGCTTGTCTTCCTAAAATAGTCATTATATGCAGATGTTTTTCATCAAAAGCCATGGGTCTTTTTTCTCCAAGCACAATTACCCCCAGCGATTCTTTGCCGGACAAAAGCGGGATGATCAGCAGCGAGCGTAGAACCTGGCATAGGCCGGCCTCGTTCCTGGTACGGGGATCCGTTCTGGAATCAAAAATAATTTCGGGCTCCCGGTTGGTCAAAGACTGGCCGAATATCCCCTCACCTCTATAAACAGCGGTAGAATGCAATTGTCTGGAGAATGGCCCGGAAACAGCAGCCGGCATAAAGGTATCCCTCTCCCCGGAATGAAGGTATGCCACTCCGGTATGAAAAGAGAAAGCCCTGCCCGCGCTTTTCAAAATGAAATTCAGCACCTCGGCGGGCTTGGGGTTCTTTTCTATAAACATCGCCACATCATAAAAGGCTGTCAGTTCCCGGTTGGTAACTTGCAGGCGTATATAGTAACGCAGGATAAACTGGAATGCCAGCACGGAAGAAAATAACATCAGGATACCGGTTAAACCTGTATAATTATATACCATTACGGTCAGAAGCCCCAGGGGGATAGTGAACAGATAAGTCAGCCCGTCCCATTTAACCGCGTCCTGCCATGCTGAATGCGGGAAATGAAGCCTCTTCGGCAGAAGGTAAAAATAAACCAGCAGGTGGTTTATTACGATATAGCACACGGTAAAAGCAACCAGCGGGAATATGCTTACCGCGCCCGCCAGGCCCGGCTCGCCTCCGCTTAGCTCAAAAACGTGCCCGGCCGCTACTACCGCAAGCACATACTGACAGGCGTTAAAGATAGTAGTTCGCATCGGGTTGCCGCGGTTGGCTGTCCCCTGGCCTAAAACTGCGGAAAGGCCACTCACCCAGGCGGCCGCCGCGGGGCCGAAAATTAAAAATGTCGACAAAACCAGGGTAAAACCGCCTGAAAGCTGTCCGTGCGGGAAGGGCACCGACAGCCACTCGGCCAGCACCCCAAGGAGAATGATGGCCAATAACTCCCGCCCCCTGTCTATATCCAGGGCAGGGAAAAGGAGGTAGAGTTGCCAGACCGCCAGGCCAACTATAAACCATATATAAAGAAAGTGAATAACGCCCCGTTTTGACCGCAAAGTAATTACACCTCTACGGTTATTTCGACATAATGTCTATTTTACCTGCGTCTTAACAGGACAGGTTGGAAAACAAGGGCGCTCGCAGGAGTTCCTTCCCATTTAACCCCCTGGCGTCAAACAGCAACGCATCCTGAAACTTGTTACCCACCCCGGTTGATTCCAAAATTGTGTCGACATCATTTCCATCTCCTGCAAACAACACTTCAAACGGGTAATATTTTTGTAGCCGGCTCATAATTTCCGGGGTACCGTCCCGGGAACAATCGTCCACCAACAGTACCGCCACCTGCTGTGTGCACCTCATCGTTCTGTAGAATATTTTGCGAATAAAGCCCTCCACCCACGGCTCTTGATCCTTAACAATAACCACAAGCCTGACGTTACCGGTGCTAACGGAATTATTTCTACAGGCAGCCACTCTCATGAATATACAAACGCATATTATAGCCAGCAGCCCTAAAAACATAAGAAACAGTTTCATATTTTCACCCCCGGCCTTTACAGCACCTTATGCAAAACAGAGCCTGGAAGTGACTCTAACCATACATATACCAGCCATAAAGTCATCCCCCCATAACATAAAAAACCCCACAAGCTAAACCTGTAGGGTTATAATACGCGAATGTTATAAATCATTTTGATGAATTCAGCTTTATCTTTTTTTCCTGCTTTGTGCTTTAATAAATTTCCTGGCGTTTTTCAAACCGCCCATACTGGAAAACATAGCGGTAATTTTTTCTGTTTCAATTTGTTTTGAGCTTAGTCCACCGTATTTTGCTTCTTTTTGAAGCTTTAGGTAGTTTTCCAACCGTTTATCCGTAAGCTCACCTTTTTGGATAGCCCTTCTCACCGCACACCCCGGCTCGCTTTGGTGAGAACAGTCACTAAATTTACATTGCTCAGCCAGCTGATCAATATCCGCAAATGCTCTTGATAAATCAACGCTTTCCACACCCAACTCTCTCATGCCGGGCGTATCAATGACAATACCGCCGTTTGGCAGAACCAGTAATTGTCTGCGTGTAGTAGCATGTCTGCCTTTATCGTCTTTGCGGATTTCGCGGGTCTCCAGAATTTCCCTACCCGCCAAGCGATTAATTAATGAAGACTTGCCCACACCCGAGGAACCAATGAAGGCAACAGTTTTCCACGGTTGAATATAAGACTGAATATTTTTATATCCTTCCTCAGACATAGCCGAAGTGGCCAGGACATCCGCACCAATTGCCACTGACGAGACCTCTGACAGCCTATTATGCAAGTTAGAGCAAAGGTCGGATTTGGTCAGCACAACCACGGGAACGGCCCCGCTGTCCCACGCGATCGAAAGGTAACGCTCCAGCCGCCGCAGATTGTAATCATTATTCAGTGCCATACAAAGAAATACCGTGTCAATATTTGCCGCGACTACCTGAATATCATTTTCCGTTCCCACCGCCTTACGCTCGAAGGAGCTCTTTCTGGTAAGAACATGGTGAATAATCGCGTTTCCATATTCATTGTCACTACGGTCAAGCATCACAAAATCCCCAACCGCGGGAAAATCGGATAAGCGGGCCGCCACGTACCGGAGCTTACCGGATATTTCCGCGGAAACATCCCCCTGATGGGTAACTGCTTTATACAAATCCTTGTATTGCGAACAAATACGGCCAATGAACAAATCAGGATATAGAGCTGCCTCTTGTAAAAAACGTCCGCTGACACCGTATTTTTTTAAGATATTATCCAACAATATTGTTTCCTCCTAAAAAAATGATTAAATCATTTTTTGGGAGGTCCCATGTGTTTATTTTATTTTACACACACCTCCCTATTATAGGCAATGACTACAATATCCGTTGTTTTGTACATAATTCAACATCTCCTTACCTCAATGAATTACCAATAGTATATATGATGTTTTAGCTTTTAGCCACTGAACAAAATTCTACAGTTTCAAATTCCATATTATCACTTTTGTATTCTAAAAAGTACCCTCCAGACATTGAATTGTATAGTATTTTGTACCCTTAATTAATATTGTTTGGTACTATAAGTTCCGTCTATTCCATATGGTAATTATTAGAATTATTTCATTAACTCCATCCCTTTTTTGATTAGGCAGTCAATTGAAGTGCTGAAAATAAAATTACTTTAGGCGAAATTCAACTTTTTCTCTAAAGGTAATCTGCACGTGTCTGTCAAATACATGAATCAATTGCAAAAACATAAAGAGATTTATCCCGGCTGGTTATTTTTATGAAAAAGAATCCATTCTGATGCTTAGAAAGTGACCTATGGAATCTTGTTGAATAAGGCTTGGATAGGGTAAAGGTATAATAACGGGTTATCACTCGGAAAGATGGGATGAGGACGTTGACAGAGAAAAACAGTTCAAACATAGCTGGAGGATTCACCAATGATGAACAGTTCCGGAAAGAACCCCCGCGATTGCCGGAATCGGAGCCTCCGCCGGGGGTCTCGAAGCTTTTACGCGGCTAATTGAAAAGCTGCCCAGTGATACCGGCATGGCCTTCGTGCTTGTTCAGCACCTGGACCCCAATCACAAGAGCGCGTTAGCCGGCATTCTCTCCAAGGTTACCCCTATGCCAGTCAGCGAAGTGGAAAATAAAGTGGTTGTGGAACCTGACCACGTCTATATCATTCCACCTGATAAATTCATGACATTATCTCAAGGAATCCTGGACCTTGTGCCGCGGGAAGATACTGCGAGACATTTTATGCCGATTGATTATTTTTTGGAATCACTGGCAAAAGATCAAGGCAGTAACGCGATAGGTGTAATATTATCAGGTACAGCTGCGGACGGTTCCAAAGGACTGAAAGAGATAAAAAGCTTTGAAGGTATTACCTTTGCCCAAGAACCACAAACGGCAAAGTACGACAGTATGCCGCTCAATGCTATCGCTACCGGTAGCGTTGATTTTATCTTATCCCCGGAAGAAATAGCATATGAACTGGCAGGAATCGCCCGTTCTAGCATCTATGGGACCAAAATAGCAGATCCCCGGAAAATATTTACTACCAGCGCCGATGAACTAAAACAAATTTTTACTATACTGAGAAAAACCAGCGGCACAAATTTCTCCGAGTATAGGGAATTAACCATACAGCGGCGCACATTGCGGCGGATGGCCCTGCACAAAATAGAGAAAGTGGGTGATTATGTCGATTACCTGAGGAAAAACCCGGCGGAAGTTGAGGCATTATATCAAGACATCCTGATTAATGTCACTAGCTTTTTCCGGGATCCTCAGGCGTTTGAGACTTTAAAAAGATTGGCCTTCCCGGTAATTATGAAAGACAGGGCGCCTGATGAGCCGGTCAGGATATGGGTGGCAGGGAGCTCAACAGGCGAGGAAGCTTATTCAATAGCAATAATATTGATGGAGTTTTTGGGGGATGATGCTGTCAATACTCCAATACAGATTTTTGCCACGGATATAAATGAAATTCTCATCGATAAGGCACGGGCAGGCATATATCCGAAAAACATTAATACTGATGTTTCATTTGAGCGTCTCCGGCGCTTTTTTGTTAAGGTGGACGGCGGCTACCAGATCAGTAAGACTATCCGTGATATGTGCATTTTCGCAAAGCACGACATGGTCAAGGACCCGCCTTTCTCCCGGTTGGACCTGATCAGCTGCCGGAACGCGATTATTTATTTCGGGCCGGCAATGCAAAAAAAGCTTTTCCCGGTTTTTCATTATGCTCTCAAGCAGAAAGGTTTTCTTTTCCTGGGGTCTTCGGAATCCATCGGCGCCTATGCAAACTTGTTTAATTTAGATGACAAAAAGTACAAGGTCTATTCGAAAAAAGCCGTTCCAACCCCATTATTACCCGAATTTACCGCTAGCGAATATGTGGCGTCGACAATAGAAAACCGCGAGAAGATCAGCCGGAGCAGCCCTGGCGCTAATTTGAAATTTAATGTAATAGAAGAAGCCAACCGTATTGTCCTCGGTCAACATGCCCCGCCTGGAGTGATTATTAATAGTGACCTGGAAATTATCCAGTTCCGAGGCCGTACCGGGGCCTTTCTCGAACCAGCTTCAGGGACGCTACAATGGGCAAGCCAACCGTGTCGATGTCGACGTGATACCCATCGGGAAGCCACATAGCAAAGAAAAATACTTCCTGGTATTGTTTGAGAAAGTTGTCCCTCAAGCTATGCCCGAGGAGAATAATGCCGGAAGCACTGCGCCTGGACTGGAACAAGCGGCAAGGGGGTGCGAAAATAGCGAACTGATCAGATTGGAACATGAACTTATTGCTACCAAAGAATATCTTCAATGCGTTATTGAAAAACATGAGTTTACTAATGAGGCACTCCGGGCTGCCAACGAAGAAATTCAGTCAAGCAACGAAGAATTGCAAAGCATGAATGAAGAACTGGAAACCGCCAAGGAAGAGCTTCAATCGTCCAATGAAGAATTGATGACATTAAACGATGAAGTGCAAAACCGTAACAATGAATTGGGTAAAATCAGCGGTGATTTGTTTAATCTGTTCCGCAGCATCAATATTCCAGTCGTCATGCTCAGCAATAATTTGCATATCCGTCGCTTTAACCCCGCGGCGGAAAAAGTATTCAACCTGATTGCCACTGACGTCGGGCGGCCTATTACCGATATCAACACAAATTTCAACAACTATGATTTAGAGCAAGCAATCCTGGAAGTGATCGATACCCTGATCAGCACAGAAGAGGAAGTGCAAGACCGTTATGGCCGCTGGTATTCCGTGCAAATACGCCCCTACAGGACCTTGGAGAACAAAATAGATGGCGTTGTTATTACATATGCAGATATTGATAAGATCAAAAAAAGCCTCGCATTATCCGATGAGGCACGGGAATATGCGGAAGCGATCGTTGAGACTGTGCGTGAGCCTCTCCTGATCCTCGACGCCAATTTGCATGTTAAGTCGGTGAATAAAGCTTTCTATCAGACCTTCTTGGTTACACCAGAAGAAACCGCGGACAAGAGTGTATTCGATCTGGGGAATGAACAGTGGAATATCCCCGGCCTGCGTGTCCTTTTGGAAGACATTCTCCATAATGAAACTATATTTGAAGGCTTCGAAGTCATTCATGATTTTCCGAATATCGGCTGCAAAAAGATGCTGGTCAATGCCCGCCGGATTGTTGGATCGAACAACAAGACGAAATTGATCCTTATGGCTATTGAAGACATCACAAACCACGGCGGATATTTAGTTTAGGGAGGGATAAACCTACCGGTTTATCTAAGAAATATTAGTTTTACGGAGGGATATTGGTGGTAAAGTTTGAAAAGAGCGCTAAGCATGG
>MVRN01000058.1 GCA_002067965.1 Pelotomaculum sp. PtaU1.Bin035 | reverse complement strand
GCGCATTTTCTCTGTTTCATTGGCTCCTCGTGTGAAGAGACTGGGTAGGTTGTCAATGGCCTCGGCTTTCCAGCGTGCCAGTACTGTGGGGTGAATCCCGGTTTCGGCGGCTATCTGGGAGACGGTTCTCTCTTCTCTCAATAGCTGCAGAACAATATTAGCTTTTTCTTCCGCTGTGTAAGTTCTTCTCTTTTCCATGACCTTATTATAGCTTAAAATTTTTGTTTTTGTGTCAAACCTATGGGTCCATTATAAATTATTGCGCAGTTTATGAATAGCAAGATGATCACGGTTTTTCTCAATATAGCGATTTACCTTTAGCCTATAATCCTCGAAATCATAAGCCGGGTCTAGCCCTGACCCCTCCTTAACTTCCAGAATCTCATCGGCAAGGTTTGTATATATTGGGTTTCTTACATTATCATCAATAATAAATTTAATGAGACTGCGCAATTCTGCACGCGCCTTCTCAAAGTCGAGAATATCAGCGTTCTGCCAAAACTGGTCAGTGCCGACAGTATTGATAATCTCCAGTTTTTCTTTAATCTGTGGAATCGTAGCGCGTTTAGAAAGACTGATGCAGACGTTTATAAGCTGCTTTTTACTTTTTTTGAACTGTGGCATTGCCTCAATCTGAGCGATCATCATGCTGTACATAAAGTTATCAAATCTTTTGGCATACTCATCCTTTTCATCCATATAGACGATAGGGGCCAGGAAAGCGATTAGGTTATGTTTATCCGAATCTGAAAGTGAAACAAAAGCATCTGCAATTTTATATTTCTCAATATATTGCAGCTGCATCTTCACCGATACAAGCTCCGTGTTCAGCGCGTTTATCTGTTTTAGGACAGTTTCTATTAGACTTGCACGAAGCACCTGATAAGGGCCATCTGCAAAAGCAGATTGTTGGAGATGTTGTATTAAACGAACTCGCTTCGCGAATATCGCTTCAGAAAGGCTTTGTGTATCGTTGCCTTGCAAGCCGTCCTTGTGTTGACGGAAGAATTCAAAGTTACCCAGATAGTCAAAAATGATAAAATGGGTTTTATCTTGTCCATCGCCGAACAGATTTTTGCAAAGCCTAGTGCCACGGCCGATCATCTGCCAAAACTTGGTTTTAGAGCGGACTCGCTTAAAGAATACCAAATTGACAAGCTCCGGCACATCAATGCCTGTGTCGAGCATATCCACCGATACAGCGATATGGGGGTCTTTCTCGGCTACCTTAAAATCGTCAATAATCGTTTGCGCATAGCCATCATCACAAATTACACGCTTGGCAAAAGTGCCATGATAATAAGGATACAGCTTATCAAAACGGTCAATTATGTACTGTGCATGTTTTTTGTTTTGGGCGAAAATTATGGTTTTACCGAGCCTATCACCGCCAGCGACTTTAATGCCTTTGGTCATCAAATCTTCCAGCACCATGTCAACTGTAGCCTGGTTAAAAATAAATTCGTTTATTGCGGGGCAAGGTATAAAATCCGGCATTGAGCCGTCTTCATCGGTGAAATCTTCTTCATAGCGTGCCTTATCTTCTTCAGAAAGCTCATCGTAAGTAATTCCTTGCTCCAAGAACTTCGATTTCACTTCAATGTTATAGTAAGGCACTAAAACTTTATCTTCCTGAGCGGTTTCATAGTCATAGGCAAAGGTTGGCACGCCTTTTTCCATTTCAAAGAATTCGTAAGTATTACGGTCAACTTCGGTCTTTGGAGTTGCCGTCAAACCGACGAGGATTCCGTCAAAGTATTCGAATATTGCACGGTATTTTTTAAATATGCTCCTGTGCGCTTCATCCACCACGATTAAATCAAAGTGAGCGGGAGTGAACAACCGATTGCCATCATCACTTTTAGCTGTGTCAATGGAGTTAAGCATAGTCGGGTAGGTTGAAAATACAATGCGGGCGTTTTTATCGTCTTTATTGCTTAAGAGATTGCAAAGAGACATATCAGGCAAGTAGTTCTTAAAGTCATCCTTCGCCTGTTTGACCAAGGCGGTTCTGTCAGCTAGAAATAGGGTATTGGTTATGTACCCGCCACGTGATAATACATCAGTTAAACTGGATGCTGTTCTAGTCTTGCCTGTGCCTGTAGCCATGACGAGCAACGCTTTTCTGTGCCCGGTTTCGATACTATCACAAACCGCGCGAATGGCTTCTTTTTGATAGTACCGGTCGGTAATTTTATCGTCGATAGGGATTTCAGCTAATACCTTGCGTTCGTTCCGGCGGTTCATCAGTTTTTCCAGGTCGGCTTTTGAAAATACGCTACTCACCTTACGCTGGGGAGAGGTTAGATCATCCCACAAATAGGTCTCAAAACCATTGGTGGTAAACATCATTGGTCTTCTGCCTGTCATCTTCTCTAAACAGTCAGCATACAGCTTAGCCTGTTGGGTGCCTATCTTTGGATCTTTTGATGTGCGTTTTGCTTCGATGAGGGCAAGGGGCAGCCCGTCTTTGCCGTAAAGCACGTAATCGGCATAGCCTGTTTCTTCATTATTGGGCATACCATACAGTTCCACTTCTTCTCTAACGTCATCACCGAATACCCAACCGAGGAGCTTTAAGTCCACATCAATATATTTTTTGCGGGTGAGGAATTCTGAGATATCCCCTGGGGTAAACTGTCGTTCTTCCTTATGTTGCTCTTTGTCAGCTGTAAGGCGTTCGCTCATTACCGCAATCTTAGCGCGCAGAGCCTCAATTTCAGAATCCTTTTGCTCAATCAGGCTATCTTTTTCTTTGATTTTTGATTCGTCAAATATTACCTTTTCAGCAGGGATATTACCTTCCTCAAAGCGGCGTTCTTCATAGTCTGCGCCATAGCAGTAGTCAATCCACTGGATAAATTCAAATAAACAAGATAGGGACAGGATGGCATCACTGCGTGTGATCGCATTTCCTGTATGTACGGCAAGGTTCCCCAGCTTGATGATATAAGGCAGTTTGCTCCATGTCTGCTGCTCCATGGCAAATTTGAAAGACGGTTCGTGAATTAATGACTGCAAATTATCTTTATAGGGCATATAGATAGTGTTATCGGCAGAATATACCCATTTTACCGCAAGCTCTAACGCTTTACGGCTACCTACCGCTGCCATTGCGGGAGAAGCGGCAAGCACTCGCTCCGCTTCGATGCAGGCAGCGGCGAATAGTGCATATTCAGCTTGTTCCTGTAAGAATTTAAAGTTTGCAGGCATTAAGATCACTCCGGTATCAATCAAAATATTCGCTCATTAAGCTGTCAAATAGATACTGTGTTTCGTCGATTGCTTTTTTTACAAGGGCTTTTTGTTCTTCGATTTTTGTTACGATTTCAGCGAATTGTTTCTGTAATTTTACACTTGGGAGAATAATATTTAAACTCAATATATCAGCATTCGATATATTAGCTTGCCGGATACCTCTGCTTATTCCAGTTAATTGTCCTTTTATTTTGCTATCTTTTAATAAATGTAGAAGGTAATAGACATGTATATTTTCTTTTAATATTAATTTAGCATTTCGTTGATTTAGGTAATAAGCAGGATATTTGTCTGGCAATATATAATGGACCCATAGGTTTGACACAAAAACAAAAATTTTAAGCTATAATAAGTGTCATGGAAAAGAGAAGAA
>MVRN01000057.1 GCA_002067965.1 Pelotomaculum sp. PtaU1.Bin035 | reverse complement strand
GATGGGGCTGATTGGTATGGGTAATAATCCGATGGTTGGAGCATCAGTCTCGGTTGCCGTAGCAATTGAAGAAGCGATGAAATAAGTTTAAGCAATAAAGACTTGTTTCCATATGGATATACTTTTAATTCTCCTAAAATTATGTACTGATTTTAAACGTGCCAGTTTAAACATTACGATGGTCTACGTCCGGGCCACCCAGGCTGACCACCTACAAGCAGGGGTGGAGAAGAAAGCCCCTTTAAACTTACGGAAATGTCATTGAGCATGTTTTTGGAAACCACAACAGCCACGCCTTCTTTGGGTAAGCCTGGAGGATGCCGTTTGCCACGTCCTTTACGTCGTAGCCGTTTTTGATTTTGACCACGACGGAGGAAATAAGACGATCATCCTCCGCTACTGGATGCCACTGCATCCGCTCGGATTCTTGGGCAAGCTTTTTGGCAGTGGAGAAATTCATAAAAACAGAAGTGTCAAACCCTATGCCTGTTTTTTCAAGCCGCGGGGCCACTAAAAAATTCCGGTCGAAAAATTTGAGCTTTTGCCCCGCTTCAGCATTTATGCTGCTGCCTACCAGGATTTTACCATCCGCCAGGAGATGCTCCAGCCCGTAGGATAACCATGGCTGGATAATAAGACCAGTTTCAGGGTCGAAGCCTATACGCTGAAGGGGATAGGCACAGCATCCGGCGTTCAAAGTGGCAATGTAAAGCTGCGGAGATACGCGGTCAACGTCTTGAATAGCAGCAATTTTACCGGCTATTTGTAGGTTGAACCACCGGGACTCCGGGGCGTTCGTTTCACCTGTTTCTGCTGGCTTTTACTTGGCTTTTTGCCATATAAAGGGATAACAATACCTTCTGTATCTTGGGGAATTTAATCGGAGTCAGCACATACGTTAATTATTCAACGTCGTAACCGACGTCTTCCACTTTTTCAGCGATTTCTTTTTTGGTGACCTGGCCAGGGTCAAACGTCACCAGGGCAATCTTTTCGGGAAGCCGGATATCAATATCCTTGACCCCATTTACCCCTTCCAGCGCGCTTCGCACATGCGCCGCACAACTGTTGCAGTCCACATTTAGAACTTTAATTGTTTCCATATTCCTAATTCCTCCTTGAAATTAATATTCAATTTGTTAAAACAGCAGTACTGCCCCGACTCCTCCGTAAATGCTATCCCCCCTGTTATCCTAAAACTAAGCCTGGTGCTTTACTTTAAGCAGCCTCATCCCGTTCAAAGTAACCAGCAGCGAACTCCCCATGTCGCCCGCCACGGCCAGCCACAAAGTCAGCCAGCCCGGAATAACCATTAAGAGAATCAATCCTTTCACCAACAGGGCAAAAGCGATGTTTTGCTTAATTATCCTGAGTGTCTTACGGCTTAGCCTCATAGCGTAGGATAGCTTCGTCAAATCGTCTGCCATTAAGGCGATATCCGCGGTCTCCAAGGCAGCGTCTGAGCCGGCCGTCCCCATGGCTATTCCTACAGTAGATATTGCCATAGCCGGGGCGTCGTTTACACCGTCTCCCACCATAGTCACCTTGCCGTACTGCGCCAAAAGGTCCTTCATCCTGGATACTTTCTCCTCTGGCAGCAGATCGGCCCGGAATTCATCAATTCCCGCCTTAGTTGCTATAGCTTGGGCAGTGCGCGAATTGTCACCGGTCAGCATAATCGCTTTCTGAATGCCGGCTTTCTTTAGACTTTCGATAGCCTGTTTGGCATTATCTCTCAGGACGTCGGCTACGGCTATCACACCAATAATTTTCTCCATATCTCCAAGGAGCATCGCGGTTTTGCCTTCACTCTGGAGTTCGGCAACAGTATCCGCAATCTTGTCGGGACCAAGCCCTTTTTCAGTGAGCAGCCTTGGGTTGCCGATCTGATAGTATTTGCCTTCAACATCACCTTTTGCGCCCTTGCCGGGAATTGCTTCAAAGTTGGCAACCTGGGAAACTTTTATTCCCTTTTCCTGGGCGTAATCGAGAATCGCCTCTCCCAGCGGATGCTCGGAGCGAGATTCAATAGCCGCCGCAATCGCGATTATTTCTTGTTCTGAATAGTCATTTACCGTAAAGACATCCGTAACCCGTGGTTTTCCCACTGTCAAGGTACCAGTCTTGTCAAAAGCGACAACCGACAAGGCTCCGGCTTCCTCCAGGTAGATCCCGCCCTTGATCAGAACACCGCGCTTGGCGGCGCTCCCTATGGCCGAGACGATGGACACCGGAGTAGATATCACCAGGGCGCAGGGGCAAGCCACCAGCAGCATGGCCATAGCCTGATAAAACCATTTATTAAATGGCTGTCCGAAAGCCAACGGCGGAACAATGGCGACCAATGCAGCACCCATTACGACCAAGGGTGTATAGTATTTAGCAAACTTGTCTACGAACTGCTGTGACGGGGCACGCTGGCCCTGGGCCTCTTCTACCATGCCGATTATTCTGGAAATGGTATTGTCCTTGGCCAGTTTGGTCACCATAATCTCCAGGGAGCCATGTTCGTTGATGGTACCGGCGTAGACTTCATCTCCAATGCTTTTTTCCACCGGCAGCGACTCTCCGGTAATAGGAGCCTGGTTGACCGCGGAAAAACCTTGTACCACTTTACCGTCCATGGGGATTCTCTCCCCCGGCCGGCAGATAATGACATCATCTATTTCAATTTCCTCGACGGGCAGGGTCACTTCCACCCCGTTGCGGCTAACCAAAGCTTCGTTGGGTGTCAGTTCCATTAAGGCCCGAATCGAGTTTCTGGTCTTATCAAGGGTGTAGCCTTGCAGGGCATTTCCCAACGAAAACAGGAAAACAACGGACGCGGCTTCCTCAAATTCACCTATCGCGGCAGCGCCGACGACGGCAATAGTCATAAGCACGTTCATGTCAAGCTCACGCGCGTTTATGAGTACGGAGATGCCGTTTTTTGCCATCAGGAAGCCGCCCAGGATAATCCCGGCAAGGAACAAGGTATTCGCAAGCATGGGAGGCGCGTCAAGTCTCTCGCTAATAAGGCCGGAAATTAGCATCACCAATGAAATAGCAGTCGGGATGGCATATTGATTGGTCTTCCAGAATGAAACCGGTTCCGGCTGCTTGCCATGGCCTTCATCAATTCTACCGGAATACCCCATCTTTTTTATCGTGGTCAAAATTTCTGGAATAGGCCCCTGATGAACAACGATCATCTTCGAAGCCCCGAAACTGACCTGCGCCTGCGCTACCCCCGGCACCTTGGCAATACGCTTTTCCAGTTTGGCCGCGCAGTCGGCGCAGTCCATTCCGCCAATGCGAATAGTAGTGGTTTTGTTACCACCTTTTACCCCGGTTCCCGCTTCTTCCTTAGCTTCATACCCCAACGCCTTAACCTTTTCTATAACCTTTTGAATCCCAGTCTGCGTTGAGTCATACTCAACACTAAGCTTTCCCAAGGGAAATGCTATGCTAACCGCGGCCACGCCGGGCATCCGCTTTACAGCTTTCTCAATTTTGGCCGCACAGTCCGGACAATCCATCCCCGTCACGGCTATTCGGCTGGAAACAACGGAATTGCTTAATTCAACCGCTTCTTCCATGATTAATGCCTCCCAATCCTCTATTCCATAATGTGCTCAAGGCCCTGCGCAAATAATTCCTTGACATGACTGTCAGCAAGGGAATAGAAGAGGGTCTTGCCTTCGCGCCGGAACTTAACAAGACGCAAAGTCCGGAGAATCCTGAGCTGATGAGAAACCGCCGATTCAGAAACGCCAATTACAAGCGCAGTATCGCAAACACATAGTTCTCTGGTCATTAGGGCAAACAATATTTTCACTCTTGTCGGATCTCCCAACGCCTTAAAAAGTTCGGCCAGAGAAACAGCGGCGTCTTCGTCAAGCATAGCCTGTTGTACTTCTTTTACCGCCTCTTCATGTATACAGGTGCTCCCGCACCGATCCAGTTCCAGCGCCATTTAAGTTCCCCCCTATCCCGATTGGTCTTAGATTGTATCATATATGATCATCTGTTCATATGTTATATGATAATTATTCCTATGGAATAAGTCAAGATATTTTTTCGAGGATTGTAGACATCATTATATAAATCACCCCAGGTTAGTTTTACCTTAACCTGGGGTGACTATCATCGGGTGACTGTAAACGAAAACCGTCCCCAATAACACGTAATGACAATGACGTACCGGCACTTCTTATCTGCCGGCGACAACCGCGCTGAACAAATCCTCGATCAGATGCAAACCACCGCTGTAGCCGGTGTAGCCACGGTCAAGCACCGCCCGGTTGGCTACCGGGAAACTGACGCTCAGGTGAAGCACCCCCAGGGATTGGGCCAGTTCCCGGTCGAGGGAACTCCCCACCACAAAGGCCGGGCTGAAGGCATTGTAATACTTCTGACTCCTGTTCCGCGGCCAGTACCGGTTGAAATGCCCCAATATTTCACTGGTATCGGTTTCAAACACTAATGCCGGCTGCAGGCCCGATTTCAAGCCGGACAGCCTGTGCGCTAACTGAGGCTGCTGCTCTTCCTCAAGTTGATCGGTGCATACCACGAATTCCGGCAGCCAGCCCACGTCGTCAGACAGGAATTTGGCCACGGACACACTATAATTAGCGTCGCCTACAACTACGGCATAACGCTGCAGGTCCAAGTCATTATAGCAGTCAATGAGCGTTTCCAGGTAATGATAGTAAAGTTTATTTTCCTGCTCTATTAATTCTTCTACCAGGAAAATATCAAGGGACAGGGCCGCTCCTACCTGGCGCAGGAAGTCATCTGTCGCCGCGGGCCCGATCGGCGGCGGAACAATGATGTATGGGATGCCATGCACTTCTTCACAAGCCTTGGCCGCTTCCACGCCGTACACATCCGACACGATAATGTTAAGCTCGGCGGCGCCCGCCTGCTTAATCCCCGCCAGGGTATCCCCGGCGGTAAAAAATGTATTCACCTCAAGGCCCAACTTTTCCAGAAGCAAGCGCAAGCCCGCGAGATTGCCCCGCCAGAAGACATCCATAAAGGGCGCAATTCCCCACAGGTTTACCCTGCCTTTTATTTTTTCAACACCATGCCGCACATAATTCCGGAAAAGGGACTGCAATACCAGGTCATAGCCGTGGTAGGAATTGCCGTTGAAGCCCCCAGTTTCGGCAAATATTATATCGACGCCTGCATCCCGGAACTCACTTACCACCGCCCGGACATCGTCGCCAATAACCTCGGTGACACAGCCGGTAAGGACAAAATATAATTCTCCCGCGACCACTTCCAAAGTGTTGCGGATTTGCTCGCGCAGCCGCTCGCTGCCGCCGAAGACCACTTCTCTTTCCTGAACATTGGAACTGGGCACGCTCAGCCCGCCGCAGTAACCGCCCACCTGCAGGCCGCTGCCGCCGTTTTGGGCCCAGGTGATATTGCCCGCGCAGCCTGACGCGGCGTGCAAAACCGGCACCGTCTCCGGCAAAGCGGTCGCTGCCGCCATCGCCCCGCCCAGCGCGCAAAGGTAGCGGGGCCTTTCGATAAATTTACTCAACACCCTCGCCCCCTATGGTTTTGATATATTTGAACGGATCGGCTTCATACCACCGGTCGGTGTAAGGCAGCGGCACGTACCTGCTCAGCCTTTTGTTGAACAGCGGATTTTTCAATTGCCGGTAAAGCCGGCGGGCCAGCTCATAAACGCCCTGGTAGCCGATGTAGCTGAGGCCGGTGTTGTAAATGACATGGGTGGCAATCCCCAGCTTCGACGCCGTCGCATTGCCGCACCAGTGCCCGAGAAACAGGTCGGGCTTGGTTCGTTTAAGCATATTGACCTCTTCAAAAGGCTGGGCGTTGGCGATATTGAAAACAAAGTCCCGGTTTCCGGCCGCCAGTTTTTCGTACTCCGCTTCGGCGTATTCGTCGTGGTGAAAAGAACGTATGCCGGCAACCTCAAATCCTAGTTCTCTCAATAACTGGCCGTTGGCCAGCGCCCGGATTTCTCCGGCGCTGACAAAAACTTTTTTCCCTTTAAAGAGCGGCTTGAACTCTTCCAGGGCGTTTTGCAGCTCCCGCACCTCTTCCGCGATCAATTTCTCCGCCTGTTCCTCCAGGCCGAAGAAAGCCGCCACATCGCGAATCCAGAGACTCGTATTGTCAATACCGATAGGCATGTGCCGGATGATATAAGGTATCCCGTATTTTTCCTCGAGGTGCTTCAGGAAATAGTCGTCGTGCGTTGGGCACGTGCTGATCGAAACCGCCGCCCGGGTGACTTTATACATCTCTTCCGGATGGGCGAACACCGGGAAAATGTTCACCTCCAGCCCCAGGGAACGCAGCAGGCGGCTTAATTCAAGCTCATCAACCCGGCCCATGGACGAAACGTTCATCAGGTTAACGGTCCGGCTGAGCATATGCTTCTCCTTCAGTTCCGCAAACTCGTCCTGGAGAAATTGCTCATACTCCCTGGGTTCATCCAGCAGGTTGCGCCCGATGGCATGGTACACGGCATCGTAAGCGGTAGCCCAGATCTTGGTTTTGAAACCCTCGCAGTGCACCGGCAGTATTTTTGCGCTGACCTGGGGCTGCAGCCGGGCGGCCACCCCGTCAATATCGTCGCCGATAATGCCGGGCACACAGCCGGCCGCCACGATTATCGAAGAAGGACGGTAGCGCCGGTCCACTTCCCGGATCGCCTCTTCCAGCTTCACTTCCCCGCCGCTGATCACATCCGTCTCACTGAGGGCGGTGGACAGCCAGAGGGCGTCCTTTACCTTGCCCCGGCGCAGGTTGCTGCCCGCCCGCACATTGGCGTTCTGGGAATGGGAGCACGCGCCGCAGCCGATTGCTCCGTGCAGCAGGACCACACTGTCCGGCAGGCTGTTCAGCATGGCCAGCCCCGGCAATAACAGGCAGATGGACCCCTGGGTGAAACCACGCTCCCGGTCGTCCAGGCAGCAGCCCCTGGTTTTATCAGCCAGGCCGCACAAGGTACCACCGAACGCGATGCGGGCCTGCAGCCGGTCTTCCCGCTTGGGCGGTTCTCTTTGTTCAAAATAGCTCAATTCCAACACCTCGCTGTCGAATGCGGCGCCTGCCCCGCCCTCAGGCCCGCAACAGCCTGGAGGCAGGCAGCCGTTAAGAATGTTTACAACTCCCAGTTTAAACCGGTCTCAATCATGGCCTGGGCATTTTCCATGGGTACGCCGGTGGAAATGTCGCAGCCCGGCATCAGGATAAAATTACTGTCCCGGCCCGCTTTTTCGATACACTGGCGGGAAACAGCCGCGACCTCTGCCGGGGTGGCGTTTTCCAGCACATCCACCGGATTCACATTGCCGGCGAAAGCCAACCTGTCGCCCACCGTTTCTTTCACCCGGGCTAAATCCACCTTGTAGTCTACGGAGAGGACATCCGCCCCGCAGCCCGGAATCAGGTCAAGCCGGTTGGTGATATTGCCGCAGATATGAAGCAGATTCAACGCTCCGGCTTCTTTTGTCCGGCCAATAAATCTTATCAAATGAGGCAAAGTAAATTTCTCAAAGTGCGGGCGGGATATTAAATCACCGGAAGCCGTGGGTTCGGCAATCGACAGAATCCGCGCCCCGGCTTTGACGAAACCTACATAATAACGAAAAGCAGCCTCAGCGGCAAACTCCAATACGGCATGCACCGCCGCTTGGTCCGTGTAAAGGCCGCGCATCATTTTTTCCACTCCATAAAACTGCGCTGCCAGGCTGAACGGCCCCCAGCCGCTGCCGCCAATCAAGGTATGATCGCCAATAGCCCGGTCAAGCAGAGCCGTGGTTTTCAGCAGGCTCCCGACCCCTTCGTCTTCCTCCAGCCGGTCAAGGTTAATTTTGTCAACATCAGCGGCCTTTTTCAGTAATGGTTCCACAACGTCAGGCGTGCCTCTAGGCCGGAACTTGATCTTGCCCCCCAGGGCGCGCACCGGCAGGTTGTTATATCCGGAACCGGCCCAGACGATATCGGACCGGACCTGTCCATTGGTCTCTATGATTAATTGCGCCGCCAGCTCCGGCTTACCCAGAATTTCTTCCAAAGTGTAACCTTTATTGTTAAAGGTCCAGGCTCCCCCCGAAAAAATTGCCGCCGCAAGCCTTGGCGGCTTTTCATTATTGATTGCTCTTAGTACGACCTCCTTTGCGTTCACCCACACAACACCTCAAAAATTTTAATTTTTTGATATCATTTTTAAACGCCGGGTAAGATAGCAGTTCAGCACATTTATTCTACACCGGGGAGCTTGAGGAATAATTTGTTGGCCAACTCGTCTGTATCTGTGGATTTCTCCAGAATGCCAATGTCTTTCATCCCTTTGGCCGCTAATTGCAGGGCTTTCTGTCCGGCTTCCACGGAAGGAACGTAGTTATAGCTGGCCAGAGTCTTGGCGTTAACGTCAACGTCACCCGGCACGTATTTCTTCTCGGCTATCAGCTTGGCCGCTTCCTGCGGGTTCGCCGCCACCCACTTGGCGCCTTTCAAAAAACCCCTGGTGATCGCCGCGGCAGCGGCCGGATCTTCTTTGGCCAACTTGCCTGTTACCACGACCAGGCAGCAGTATTCGCTGCTATAAGGTTCACTGACAGCCATGTTCATATAAGACCTGGCGACTCCCTTGTCAATAATCATCTGGGCAACTGGGTCAGGCAAAGAAATGATGTCCACTTCTCCTTTGGCCATGGCTTGTTCCAGTTCCGGCGCCGGAAAGACCTTCCAGGCCACGTCGTTTTTAAAATCAACCCCGCCGTCCGACAGCATGCGGGAAACCATGTTCATCGGTCCTCCGCCCATGCCTGTGACGCCGATTGTCTTGCCTTTGAAGTCCTGAATCGTCTTGATGTCCGAATTGGCGGGAACGAGCACCTGCAGGCAGCCGGTATGTATTCCGGCGGTGAATTTTACATCCAAGCCCTGTTCGGCCGGTTTAATCCATTGCATCAACACGCCGTCGGTAGCGTCAATTTTATTGGTGGCCAGAGAATCTTTGAGCACTCCCGGTTCACCCTTAATCAGTTCGACGTCAAGACCTTCCTCTTTGAAGTAGCCGTTCTCGTAAGCCGCGAATAGCGGAGCCTCGCAGGTCGTACCGAAGTTGCCGATGGTAACTTTTTTCAACTGTCCGCCGGCGGGAGCAGACGTGGTTGGAGTATTTTTCTGGCCACACCCGGTAATAAAGACAACAGCGGCGGTAAAAATACCAATCAGGCATAGCGCGTTAATTTTAGCTGACTTTTTCAATTTCTCCACCTCCATGAAGTAAACTTAACCATAAGAATAAGTTTAATTTCGCAGACTACTTCTTTATCATACAGCACCGTTCATCTTCGCCTGACTCATCCCCCCCCCTCGCGTGGCATTACCAGTCATTTAATTCACATAACAGTTAAAGTTATAAATAATAGCTTAGAGACAGTTCTTTGGCAAAATTAAGAACTTCCAGAATCCTGGAACGGAGGCGGAAAAAGTCCGGATGGTTTCTGCTTCTCGGCCGTCCGATCGGGACTTCGATTATTTCCTGAATTTTACCAGGTCGTGGAGTCATAACAATAATCCGGTCACTCAGGTAAATCGCCTCATCGATATCATGAGTGACAAAAATTTCCGTGGTACCACGGTCCTGCCAGATGCGCAGGATTTCGTCCTGCAACTGCATCCTGGTGAAAGCATCCAGAGCTCCTAAAGGTTCGTCAAGAAGAAGCACCTTAGGGTGGTTAACCAACGCCCTGGCCAAAGCCGCCCGCTGGGCCATCCCGCCGGACAGCTGGTGCGGAAAAGAATCGCCAAACCCCGATAATCCAACTAATTCTATATATTCATCAACTTCATCCCATTGCTGTTTGGCTACTCCCCGGGCTGCCAGGCCCGCAGCGATGTTTCTTCGGACAGTCAGCCAGGGAAAAAGGGTAGGGTCCTGGAAAACCAGCCCCCGCAAATAGTGCGGGCCTGCAATAACTTCATCGTCTAATCTGATAAGCCCTTCCGAAGCCGTTTCCAACCCGGCAACCAGCCTGAGCAGCGTTGATTTTCCGCAACCGCTGGGGCCGACCAGTGACACAAACTCCCCCGGCCGGATAGCCAGATTGACGGAGGACAGGGCTTCCACCTCGCGTCCTTCCGGATCAACAAATATCTTTCTGACCTGCTCAAAGACGATGGCTCCCGCCTGGGGTAAAGCATTTTCAGCCGTTACCATTTAATCAGCCCCCTCTGCCAGACCAGAACCTTGTCCCGGATACGGAACAGCAAAGTGATGAGCCCGGAAAAGATCACCGCCATGACAAATAGAGCCGCGTAAACTTTAGCATATTCGGCCCACCCCTGCGCCCATTGGATATACCAGCCCAGACCGGCTTTGACTCCCAACAGTTCTCCCACCACCAGGGTTACAAAAGCCGTACCCATGCCCATAAACAGCCCCACGAAAATCGAAGGCAAAGCCGCCGGCACGGCTACCCGGGTAATCAAATAATATTCGCCGCCGCCCAAAGTCCGGGCAACTTCGTAAAAGGCCTTATTGACATTGGCAATGCCTGACCAGGTCATCACCGTAATGGGAAACCACGAGGCCAAGGCAATGAGAAAAATGCTGGCGGCAAAGCTGGTGGGAAAAACAGCCATGGCGACAGGTATCCATGCCGTAGCCGGGATGGGGCCGATAAACCGGAGCACCGGATTTAACCAGTAGTTAAACCCCGCATACCATCCCATCAATGTCCCGCACGGCAGCCCCACAAGCAAACCGATAAGATAACCGATACCCAATAGACGCAAAGAATACAGAACACTAATCCACAAAGTCTGCCAGTCAATCGCCAGGGCGGCAAAAACTTTAGCCGGCGGCGGGAAATAAGGCAGCGGCAGCAAGTTTAACTTCAGGGTGGTCAGCTCCCAGATCAACAAGATCATCAGTACCGCTGAAATTAACGGCACTTTATGAACCAACCCGGACCTGATGTTACTGATGAAATAAGAAATGACCAAAAAGATCAGATATAATCCCAACAAAGTTATCATCAACCAGTTAAAGTACTTGCCGCCGGTTAAGATCTGCCTGTCGGCGATGAACAGATGAGCAACCCAAAATATTCCCCACAACAGCACCGGTAATAAGAGTTTGCATACTAACATTAGGTTGAGATCCTTTTTGACGCTATGTTTTTCGCTTTTCAATTCACCCAATTCAATCTGCAAGTCAGTCTTTTTCCGACTTGTCAATTCTGAAGCAGACATTTACCTACTCACCCCTTCTTTGCCCTAGCTCTTCTGCCTAGATGCTGGCCGCATTGCCCCGGACTTCGCCTTTTTCCAGAGCGAGGATTTGATCGGCCCACCCGGAGCCCCAATCTCTTAATTCCTGTACACCAAGGGGTGAAGGCGTTTTCGACTCGGCATGCGCAGCAATTTTTTCGGCTAACCGCGTGTAGATTTTGGCCTGCTCCGATTCAGGAGCCGCTTCAATGGTAGTTTTACCCTGTAGTTCACTCTGAGTAACAGTAACCGAACGGGGAACATATTCGATCACCTGGGTGCTGGTTTGTTTCGCAAAGTCATCAATTATTTCTTTAGCAAACGGAGCATTAATGGAATTGGCAATGATCCCTCCAAGCAGGGCTCCACCCGAATTGGAATATTTCTGGATGCCCTTGAACAAGTTGTTCGCCGCGTAAATCGCCATGAAATCGGCCGACGAAACGGTAAAAACGTGCTCGGCGATGCCCTCCCGGATAGGAACGGCGAAACCGCCGCAAACCACGTCTCCCAGCACATCGTAAATGATCATGTCCAGATCCAGTTCTTCAAACACTTTCAGTTTTTTCAACAACTGCACGGCAGTGATGATCCCCCGGCCGGCGCAGCCGACACCGGGGGCCGGTCCGCCGGATTCCACGCAATATACGCCGCCGACTCCCTCGAAGATAACTTCTTCGGCTTTAACCGCGTTTTTTTCCCGCAGGGTATCCAAGACCGTGGGAATGTATTTGCCGCCACGCAGCGTATTTGTGGAATCACTCTTTGGATCGCAACCAAACTGCATTACTTTGTAGCCCGCCTTGGCCAAGGCGGCGCTGATGTTGGATGTGGTTGTCGATTTGCCGATCCCTCCTTTTCCGTAGATTGCGATTTGCTTGATCTTCTTTGTCACTCTTAATCACTCCCGTAGTTAAAAATAAAAAAGCCGAAGCGGCTGCCCTAAGCGGGACAACTTCCTTAGCCTCCAGTTTTCTGGTCAACTAATTTATAAATCGTTTTTAATAATATCTATCTTATATACTTTAAATATTATTAAGTTAATATGTAATATTCCTTATATTTTAACTTTAGTCAACGCAAGTGTCAATACATTATGGAATAACTTTTGATTTTTTTGGAATGACATTAGGACAGGCTTCAAAGAGTACAACGGGGATATTCATAATTTAACCAAAGAGGGAAAGATTGATAAGAACATTTGCCAGACAGCTAGAAATGGACCCCAAAAATAAAGCGGTCAGGGTATCATTTTACCCTGACCAAGTAGTGCAAAGTATTGGTGTCGGAGACGGGACTTGAACCTGTACGGTTGTCCACACGCCCCTCATAGTGGCGTTATTTCGTCTGTAGAAAATGCTTTCCCAAAACATAAGTTAATTTTGTGGCTTAATCCACCAATCTTTATCTTTATATAATTTTTGGACATCTTTCAATCTATCTTTCTCCGCCAAGAATTTTTGTTTTGTTTCGACTACCCATCCCTTGAAGTGATTTTCTAACTCTCCTGGCCAAAAACGGCAGTAATCGGGTTTTGAAAGGTCTGGAATATTGTTTGGTTTCAAGGTGCCTTTGGCAGAACAGATAGGGCATTCGATTTCCTCATTAGGAAGCAACCGAAAAAGATCTGAACCACAATGAGGACAATCGCGAGGCCCTTTAGTATACTCTTGTCCGGCAAATAAATTCAAGCCTAAATACTGGGCGTGATCAATATTTTGGGGATTTAATAAACCTTCTCCGGGAAGGGGGGCCCGCACCTGCCAGCAATCTATAATTTTCATCTCCAGCATCCGGGGAAAAACCAGCGCGGCCATCCGGCTATAACCTTCCCACCTTTGTATCCCATAGGTATAAACTATTACACAGGGTTTACCCTTTGTATATCTTGAATAATTGGCCGCCCCTAGTAAACGATCGGTAAGCATCTTGTAATATCCATGAGGACCAAGAACATATACTGGCATACCGATAATAAGGGCGTCTGCTTCTTTTATTTTGTTTATAACGAAATTAAAATCATCGTCCAGCCGGCACTCGGCCTCTGGCTCAATACAGCGATAGCAAGCTTTACATGGCTTAATACTTAACTCAGTTAGGCGTATCATTTCGAGATTACATTGTTCAGGGATTTGGCTCATGATTTCTTTAAGCAATAGTTCACTATTCCCAAATTTTCTCTCTGAAATCACTAAACCCAAAACTTTTTTCATTTGTTATTCCCTCCTTCTAATTTAATTGAATAACATCATTGTCTGCCCTAATATAATGAATTTTTTTACATCGTTTTAATTCAAGAATTTATTTTAATACCATATTCTAGCATGACAGTGGACCCCTTTGTCAAGACAATAATTTTTAGATTTAAGATACCAAAGGGGTCCCCTTTCTTTATTTTTTTAATTAGTCATCGTAAGTGCCATGGTCAGTGTGGGCAACGCGGTACCGTTGTCCAAGTCCTGTGGACTGTAGTGCACCCCGTTGTCAAAACACATTTCTAAAGAATTTAAGCTAAGTTACCTCTCTTTCGTTGTGATTTTTTATCCATAATCACCGCCGGTTGATTATACCGTCTCCGGGTGCTTTGCTGTCAAGGTTCCGCTTTCGCCGGGCTTCGCCCGACCTTGACACCCGCCCCTTCGCCGGTCTATGGCATCAAGCGGTGATTACGGGTATTTCTGCGGTCTGTGCCAGCCCAAAATACATGGTTGCCGGCTTTTCGCAGTCTTTTTTTGGAATAATAAAAAATTTGAATCGACGCCAGGAAGCAACGACATGTTAGCAATAATACCCGCCTATTTTATTAATTGAAATTAACGATTGAGCAAGCTGCCTACATATTTAAGCAACTCATTGGCGCAAGTTGGACAGTACCCATGTTCCGCTATCAGCCTAGCGCTAACCTCGTTTACCCGCTTCAATTGTTCAGCATCAGGTGTCTTTGTGGAGGTGGTAATCTTTACCACATCTTTCAGATCCGCGAAAAGCTTTTTCTCGATGGCTTCACGCAGACGCTCGTGAGAATTATAGTCAAACCGCTTGTTTTTTCTAGCGTAGCTGGAAAGCCTTATTAATATTTCTTCCCGGAAGGCTTTTTTTGCGTTTTCAGAAATACCAATCTGCTCTTCGATGGACCGCATTAGCTTCTCATCCGGATCCAATTCTTCGTCGGTAATGGGATCTTTAAGCTTAACACCGTTGCAATAAGCTTCAACATTATCCAGATAATTGTTAAACAACACCTTGGCAGACTCTTCATAAGAATATACAAACGCTTTCTGAACTTCTTTTTTAGCCATTTCGTCGTACTCTTTCCGGGCAACCGAGATAAAATTCAACAAACGGTCCCGTTCCTCTTTTGTGATAGAGGGATGTTGGTCTAATCCTTCCTTTAGAGCGCGCAATACGTCCAGCGGGTTGATGCACTGGGTCGAAGTGCGGATCAACGCGGATGAAAGCCGGTTTATTACATAGCGGGGGTCTACTCCACTCATACCCTCATCTATAGCTTCCGTACTGAGTTCGTGCAAATCCTTCTGTTTAAATCCCTCCACATCCTCGCCGTCGTAGAGCTTCATTTTCTTTATCAGGTCCATACCCTGCTTCTTGGATTCTTTGAGCCGGGAAAGTACTGAAAAGATACTGGCCACTCGCAAGGCGTGGGGTGCAACGTGAATATTACGCAGGTCACTTTGTTTTATCAGTTTCTCATATATCTTCACTTCATCACTAACTTTCAAGTTGTAAGGTATCTTCATGACAATGATCCGGGACTGCAGTGCCTCATTTTTCTTATTACTGATGAAACTCTTATATTCGTTTTCGTTTGTATGGGCAACGATCATTTCATCAGCGTAGATCAAAGCAAAACGGCCAGCCTTAAAATTCCCTTCCTGGGAAAGACTCAGGAGGTTCCACAGGAACTTTTCATCACATTTCAACATCTCCTGAAATTCCATCATACCCCTGTTGGCAATATTTAATTCACCATCAAAACGGTAAGCGCGCGGGTCCGATTCTGAACCATATTCGGCAATGGTGGAAAAGTCCAAGCTGCCGGTCAGATCGGCAATGTCTTGAGATTTGGGGTCGGAAGGAGTGAATGTACCTATACCAATACGGTTGTCTTCGGATAGAAACACCCTCTCAACCAGCACTTTTTCAATATTCCCGCCGTACTCTGTATCCACCATCATGCGGCAGGAGGGACAGAGTTCCCCTTCGATGTAGACATCATACTCTTTTTGAAAATCGTCCCTTAATTCTTTTGGAATCATGTGAAGGGGTTCCTCATGCATTGGACACCCCTTGATCCCGAAAACCGCTCCTTTTTCAGCCCGGCTGAACCTCTCCAGACCCCTTTTCAACATTGCCACCAGGGTTGACTTACCTCCGCTTACCGGTCCCATCAGAAGCAAGATACGCTTGCGCACGTCGAGACGGCGTGCGGCTGGGTGGAAATACTCTTCCACCAAATTTTCCAAAGTTCTATCAAGCCCAAAAAGTTCGGAAGAAAAAAAATTATAGTGTTTCGCACCGTCTTTTTCTTCTACCCCGGCAGATTTAATCATTTTATAAATCCTGGAGTGGGCAAGTTGGGATACATAGGGTCTCTCTTTAAGAATTTCAAGGTAGTCTTGGAATGTCCCCTCCCAGGCAAGCTGTCTTTCTAATGAGCGGTACTCTTCCAAACGCCTTAAAAAATTCATAGTTATCGCTCCTTCCCATTAGTATCGAGCCTTCCAGTTCATATCCGGGTAGGGCTAAATTTGATGAATGCTACATTATATGCGGCACTGAAGAAAAAAGAATGGGGTTAGCTGGAAAGGCAATATTATACACACATAAAAAATTCAAACAAGTTAACCAATATTAAGATATTATAGACATAAAAAAGAAAATTGCCACATAAATAATATGGCAATTTAGTAAAAAAATTCATTTACAAAGGCATGTTACCAGGCAATAGGTACTACCACTTTATCCAGTTCCTTACCATCTTTCGGGCTAATCCAAAAAACCTCCACTTTCCCATGTCCGGGTGAAGCAGCTTGGAAATTCAAGGGAAGAATAAACTCTCCACGTCCTGGAGCACCCTGAGCAGCGTTTGCATATCCACTAGCCATTATTTCCCCGGAATCATCCAAAAGCCTGGCGTTCACCGCTGCCTCAAACACCCTGGCGCTGCCCCGCACCTCCAAAGGTGACGCAACTTTCTGCCCAGTTGTTGGAGCTGTGATCCAGATAGCAGGCTCGTAAACTTTTGAAACATCCCTGGCGAATGGCTGGTCATACAGACCAACATGTCCCCACCAATTTTTGGATTCCTGATCCAGTTTGCCTTCCACCAGGAAGGATACCTTCTGGACACCTGGAAATTCTGTAACTGTATTGATAATGCTTTGAATACCCAGAGATTCCCCGGACGCACCCACGTTTGCGCGCAGCACATCACGGGAAAAATCCACCGTGGCAAGGCCATCCCGGACGGTAATACCCCTGATTTTCGTGGCCGGTGGCAGTACCCGCGCCGCGCCGGGAGTAACCGGGGCGGCGTTAATCAATTCTTCCAGCGCCGCTTTTATCACTTCTTTGGTATAAGGTACCTGGTGTACTTCACGAACAAGATAGGCGTCGCTGGCAGTCATTTTAACATAATATACTGCAAGGTCCGTTTTTTGATCACTTGGAACAGTCTCACCCTGTTGAATGGCTGTGCCAAGCGGTGTCTCTTTCTCAGGAACTTGCTTACTGCCCAAAGGCGCGCAAGCGGATATCATGGATAATAGTAAAATCAAAGCTAAGAGTATCCAGATAACCCTGTTTTTCCTCCGATCATTAGATGCCAAGTTATGCTCCCCCTTTCAATAACTGCTTTTTACTTTTTGCCCTGCATTTTACTCCCTCCGGTAATTTTCTTGAAACCCAACCTTCTCATAATTGCCATGCAGGCTCTGTCCTCAAAATTATCGTCCAGAGGTGTCAACTTACAACCCATTCCCCGCCTCTCTAAGGCAATGCTGATCAGGTGATCGGTCAACCTGGGATTTTTGGGCAATAGGGGTCCATGCAGGTAAGAGCAAAAAACGTTTTTATAACGGACTCCTTCCAGACTATCCGCACCGTTGTTGCCATTTCCCGAGAGAACCTTGCCCAATGGCATGCAATCACCCAGGTAGGTTTGGCCGGAGTGGTTTTCAAAGCCAGCCACTTTCACTGACAACCCGCCAATGTCCATCTCAATTACCACGTTTCCCACCAGCCGCTTGTCCCCGGCCCGGGTAATAAAGTCCATAACACCCAGACCTGGGATAGTTTCACCGTCTCTGGTAAGGTAGTATTGTCCCAACAACTGATATCCTCCGCAGATAGCGAGAATTACCAAGCCTTCTTCAATCGCTTCCTTAAAACCTTCCTTACGTTTCATAAGATCAGCTGCAATCAGGTTCTGCTCACGGTCCGAACCTCCGCCAATAAAAACAAAGTCATGTTCTTTGAAATCAATTGTATCATATAAACTAATTTCCCGCACTGAAACGGGGATGCCGCGCCACTGGCAACGCCTTCTGAAAGCAATAACATTCCCACGGTCCCCGTACAGGTTCAGCAGGTCAGGATATAGATGACACACACTGATCATCAGCAACCTCCTTGGCAGCTAGTTGTTCAACAATTTTATGAACAGGCCATAAGGCGGTATAAGTGGAAAAAAGGTAAGCACTGCCGGCTTGCCCGGCCAGCGTTTTTTTAATGGCGGACTTTATGTTCCGTTTAATTATTATCCTTTCGACGGGAATGCCCGCATATTTTAATCGCAGCGCCATTTCCTCACCCCTCCTGCCGGAACAAACAAAACTTAAAAAGGATCGGGTGTTTTGATCTAATGATTCAAAATCCACATCCCATAACCAGGAAATGTCACGCCCGTCTGCTTCATTATCGTTAATAGCAATAAAAATATCTATTGTTCCCTTTACAGCGTGCAAGGCGGCGATCCCTTCGTTAAATCCGGCAGGGTTTTTAACCAGGCTTAAAAAGGCTGGTTTTCCATAGTAATTAAATCTCTCCATACGGCCGGCGACCGGATTATATTTATATAGACTGTCGAGAAGAGTCCTGATATCCAAACCTAAATGCAAACAAACCAATAAAGCCGCCAGGGCGTTATAGAGATTGTACAGGCCCTGGGCGCGGATGGCCAACGAAACCTTCCGCTCATTATAATAAAGGCTGCATTCAGTGCCTCCGGCTGTAGTTGCCGGCTCCAGCGCCTCTATCCGAGGGAGGGGCCTTTCAAAACCGCAGCCGGTGCAATTATAATTGCCCAATTGCCCGTAATGAAAATAATCGTAAGAAAGCGGAGCCCCGCAAAAAGGGCAAAACTTTGCTTCCCTGGCTTGGGAACTTGTCCTGGCAGAAACCTCATGCCTGCCTACCCCGTAAAAAAAAGAAGTAAGCCCAGTAGTTTTACGAAACTGTGCCACCAAGGGATCATCGGCGTTTAATATAAGCGTGGTACGCTTTAATACCGTCAGAGAGTCGCGGATAATCCCAATAATCTTGTCCAGTTCCCAATAACGGTCGAGTTGATCGCGAAAGAAGTTAGTTAATGCCACAACCCCGGGAGTGACTTCTGCAACCACTGCAGGAATCGACGCCTCATCCACCTCAAGGATGGCAAAGTCACAGTCAATCTTTCCATTTACACCCGCGTTCATGATAAAGCTGGTAGTAACGCCGGAAATCATGTTTGCTCCTTCCCGGTTGACAATAATATTATAACCAGCGTCTGACAACATTTTCGCGACCATGTTACTGGTAGTGGTCTTGCCGTTGGTACCGCTAATAATAATTATTTTTTTGCGCACCTGAGAAGCTAGATCGAGTAATGAACCGGGATAAATCTTACGGGCAACCAAGCCAGGCAGAGAAGTACCTTTATTGCCGCGGGACCGGCTGAGCCAAAAAGCTATCTTACCGGCCAGAATGGCAACTAATAGCCTTAACTTCAATCTAATAACCCCTTTTTAATTGGCGCCGCAAATCAGAGTTTGTCAGGAAGCTTTCCGGAAAAATGAAACCCCGCCAATTTCTTTTTTGGTCACATTACCCCCCGCAAGAAGGCAGTCCAGATGGGCAAAGGCTTCGGAAATGCCCAGGTAGATTTGAAAACCGGTAGCATGCGGGAATAGGACCCGCATCACCTGATAAACGCTAAGACTATTACCCTCAAGGATGGAGGTGACAACCGCCAGTCGCTCCCTATGGTGTTTTTTAGCCCTGGATACCGCATCCCGGCTGTTATCTATATTTTCTCCATGACCAGGCAGAATTAGACGCGCGCCAACGTTCTCCAGGAATTCCAGCCCATTTAGATACTGGCTTAGAGTAGGCAGCCTTTTATTAAAATCACTAGGATCTGGTTCCATGTTCGGGTTTGGTGTAATATGTTTAAGGATAAAATCGCCGGCCAGAAAATTTTTGCTTGCCTCATCATAGAGGCAAATATGCCCGTCAGAGTGGCCGGGCAAGTGGAGCGTAAGAAGTGATCCGCCCTCGAATTCCAACACTTCGCCGCCATGTAAGATTTCCAAACCCGTTTGGGGGAGCACCGGTTTCTCAACGGGATCGATATCCTCCAGAATTTCTCTTAAAACTTCTGTGGGCAAACCTGCCTCCCGGAGGAATGGAAGCCGTTCTTGAAAGAAGTCATAATCGAAAGTCAGCTTGCGGACCTCATATTTATGAACATAAACATGCGCTCCGGTAATTCCGCTTAGCCAGCGGGCCAGCCCGCTATGATCAGTGTGGTAGTGGGTAAGCACAACTCTTGAAATATCGGACAAAACAACGCCCAGAGAAGTCAACCTTTTGGTAAGGGAGACTTTTGCTTCCTCCGTATCGGGACCCGGGTCTACCAGAGTATAAGGACGGTTATTAATTAGATAAGAATTGACAGGTCCAATTGGGTAAGGTGTATGAACGGGTATTTTATGAATTTCAAGCATAGTTGTTCACCTGTAGGCGATTACAAAACTTGAAAATTCGCCCCGGTAGTCTTCCCATTCTACTTGTACGCCAGAGACGACTGCTTTTGGGGGTCCTTGCCGGCACCAGTCGATTAGCTTTTCTACATTTTCCCGGTTTCCTTCGAAAACCCCTTCCACCGTACCGCCGGTACTGTTTTTGACCCAGCCCATTACTTTCAGGGCGAAGGCCTGCTCCTGTGTCCTGGCCCGGAAATATACACCCTGTACTTTTCCACTTATTACTATACGTGCCCGCGCTTGTGACATTACTTTTCCCATACCCCTCTCATCCTTTAACTCATACACCTTACATTATATCAAAAAACCGGCAAAAATTGTTACCAATTTTTTACACCGGTTTTATGTTAATTATTATAGATTTTTTCAAATTGGTAAATAACTATTACCAATATTTATTTACCTGATGGAGCGCTATCATCGTCCTTCCCGCTGAAGTTTTTATAAAATACCCCGTCATCTCCCAGCTCATAAGGAATGCTATCTACATCTTCCGCCGTGTCCCGGTCTTTATCCGGGTTAATTACCGAGTACCCGTAATATGTTCCCCCCCTGGACCACTCGTCAGTGGTTTCGCTGTAGCGGGCAACCTCCCGCCAAGCGTCTTCGCCGTCATACCCAACGGCCTCAGGGTCGTCCGCAAAGGTCCTTGCAAAGGGCTTGCCTAACACTTCCTCTTCGACGGGTCGCACGTTCTGGTCAGGTAATCTCTCTTCCGCTTCTTCGCAGTCCATACACTTAGTAGTGTATGGAATTGCTTCAAGGCGGCCCGGCTCTATTTCTTTTCCACATATATCACAAGTACCGTAAGTACCGTTCTCAATCTTTTCCAAAGCCTCATCTATAGCTGCAACCGTAATTATAGCGTTTTCACGCAATGAAAAGTCTTTGCTTCGCTCAAATAATTCAGTGCCGATATCTGCCGGATGGTTATCGTAAGTGGAAAGTTCACTGATCGAGTCTTCCATCGATACTCCTAAGCCATTATCATCAATAAATTCGATCTGTCCGGCCAGCTTTCCCCTTTCAGTTAAAAGCTTATTCTTTAATTTCCAAAGCTGTTTTTCCGCCACTTCAGTACCTCCACTGTTTGATATTTGCATTTCTATGGGCCTATTTTTAACTGGACCATCTTTACTATTTCAGCAATGAAACTACCAATCAAGGGTAAGTGAAGCATAACCAGAATCCGTAAAAAATATAAAACCACAGCGCCCAAAATTGTAAATCCTATAGCTATTCCGACGCCCCTGGCTAGTCCTGCGATAAAATTTATATACATCAACCGCCACGGCTTATTTAGCAACTGGACGTATTCTGCCAATTTCATCTTTTCCATACTCACTGCCAGATCAGTTATCCTGTCTTGAAGGGCCTGGAGGAGTTGATTCTCACTCTTTTCCACAAGTAAGCCTCCTGTTTTTAAAAAGGGCGCTGCTGCTTACAAAACCCATCGTTAAGACTGCGCACTGGTTAGTATTGTTTCCCGCAACCGCTAAAAAAATAAAGGCGCATGAAAAGGCACGGTTTAATAGGGAAACTAACCATACCCAAACCGATACGGAAAAGCAAAGAAGAGGCATTATCCCGCAAGGGATAGTGCCTCTCTCTGTGGTTTTCACGATACTAATTGTGCCTCATTCCTCATGAACTCATCGGCAGAACGAATCCATTATTCGTCGATTGCGCTTTAGGCCCGCGCGGTTCTAGGCTTGCCGCTCCGTTCCAATCTTTTGAAATCAAACCAGAGCGGGCTGGCGCTGCAGATAGATGAAAATGCTCCGCTTATTACGCCGACAATAAGGGCTATCACCAGGTTGTGAGTTGTGGCTCCGCCCAGAACAAGAAGCGCCACAAGCACGAACAAAATAGCAAGAACTGTGTTAATCGAACGTGCTAAAGTTTGCCAAAGGCTTTTGTTTATAACATCCTCTAGAGCTTCGCCCTTCTGCTTGAGCAGCATGTTTTCACGGACACGGTCAAAGATAACTATGGTATCCATGATCGAATAACCAACAATGGTCAGGATTGCCGCCACAAAGGAACTGTCCACTTCAAGCCGGAATATCGAGAAGATACCCAGCACCACCAGGCAATCATGCAACACGGCAATGATTGCCGCAATGCCTTGCTTGAATTCAAAACGCCAGGCAATATAAATAACTATCAAAACAGAGGCTATTAACAGCGCCTGGAATGCCTTCATGATTAATTCCTTGCCTATTACCGCCCCGACCCGTTCGTTCCGCTGCACAGTGACACCCCCGAGCTTGCTGTCCAACTCTTGAATCACCTTCATACTTTCATCTTCATTAAGTTCCCTTGTCCTGATAAGGAAATCGGTTTCATTGCTGCGCTGAATGGTGGCCCCTTCCAGTCCAAACTCGCTAAAGACACTCCTCACCTGCTCTACAGCAGTGGGCTGTTGAAATTTCAGATCCAAAAGGCTGCCGCCAGAAAAGTCAATACCCATGTTTAAGCCGTGAAGGAACAGTGAGATTACCCCCGGCAGGATAACCAGTATGGATATGGCATACCAGATTTTGCGCAGTTTGATGAAATGAAAAGGCATTCTATCTCTTAATCTCATTATGTTCTTTCCCCCTATGCCCCGTATAATTTGAGGTTTCGCACCAGGTTGCTGCCGGCCAGCAGGTGCAAGAACCACCTGGTCATTGCGACGGCAGTAAATAAGCTGGCCACAATACCGATGGACAACGTCACGCCAAACCCCTTGATCGGCCCGGTACCAAAATAATAAAGAATAATACCGGCAATCAAGGTAGTAATGTGAGAATCCAATACGGCTACAAAGGCCCGCTTAAAGCCTGCGTCGATAGCCGACCTGAGTGTCTTGCCTGACCATAACTCTTCCTTTAACCGCTCATAAATAATGATGTTTGTGTCAACAGCCATGCCCATAGTCAACAGAAACCCCGCAACGCCTGGCAACGTCATAGTGACGTGCAGCGCGGCAAAAATCATCAGTACCAGAAGTGTATAAACGACCAGAGAAAGACATGCAATCAGTCCCGGAACCCGGTAATAAAGGACCATAAAAACTAGGATGGCAATTATTCCGGCAATGCCGGCCTTAATCGACTTATCCAGGGAATCGGCGCCCAAAGTCGGCCCGACCGTGCGTTTCTCCATCACTTCCACCTTCACCGGCAATGCGCCGGAACGGAGCAGGATGGCGATATTATGCGCTTCTTCCAGGGACTCATAGCCACGTATCATAGCCCGGCCGTTTGGAATGGGCTCGTCTACTACCGGGGCCTGCAATATTTTCCCGTCGAGCAGGATGGCGATGCGCTTGCCGACGTTTGCGGAAGTTACTTCAGCAAATGTCTTGGCGCCGTCCGGTTCAAACTCCAGGTTCACCCTTACCTGTCCGCTTTGCGGGTCCTTTTCCTCGGAGGCGGTCTTTAATTGGCGGCCGGTGAGCACGGTAGCGCCGTCCTCGGTTTTAAACTCCAGGTAGGCGGTCTTAATCATATTTCGCACCGCCTCGTCCGGGTCTTTTACCCCGGCCAACTCGACAATAATCCTCCTGTCACCCTGCAACTGGATGATCGGTTCCGACACTCCAGTTGCGTTAACCCGGTTTTCAATAATGGCCATGGCTTGCTTTACCCGCTCCGGCGTCACCGCGGCCTCGGGGGTATCTTTGGCCTCTAATACCACATGCACGCCGCCTTGAAGGTCAAGGCCCTGTTTAATTAACTTATTAAACGGGAGCCACTTGACATCCGGGAAAACCGGTTTTACCGCCAACACAGCCACCGCAGCCACAATAATAATTATGCCTGCCAGTTTAAGAAGCTTGTCCCATTTCATGTCGTCTAATTTCCTCCTCTACGTCAAATAAACATCAAAAAAATCAATTACAGTAATTTAGCTCCGTTAATGACCAATTCAAAATTACATTTTAAAAAGTTTGCCGCCCTGCGGCACATGATCATCCGGCTCAAGAAAATCTCAAAATACTCCATCACCGGACAAATATCAATGTCAATGGTCAACTCCATCGTAATAGCCCGTTTATCATCGGAAACCCGCAAAAATGAGTGTTCCACAGCGTAGTTTACCCGGTCATGGATATCAAACGTGGCAAAATCCGGGTTACGCACCCTGGAACGGTGCACATCGGACTTGTCGGCTACAATCAAGGCCGCCGCAACGCTGTTTACCGCATGCCCATTTTGCTCCTCATGGTTGGCGATAGCCGAAATAACAGTAGCTATTTCATCCGGATGCATTCCCATCTGAATCAATATCGGGTAAGCTATTAACGCTCCGGAAATACCGTGTTCATTACGGTTGACTACATTCCCAATGTCGTGCATATAACCTGCAATGGAGGCCAGTTCATTCTGTCGCAGGGGGAATCCCAGGCGCTCCAGAATATTTTTGGCAATACTTGAAACTAAGTTGACATGGCGATAGCTATGTTCTGTAAAACCCATCACGCCAAGATACTGATTACCTTTGCGGATAAAGGAGTCAATCACCGGATCCTTTTTGATATCCTCCAGGGTGATCAATATTTAAATAAACCCCCTTAATTAAGGAAAAGAGACACATTTTATCAAGAAATTCGACTCCTAACCTTGTCAGCAAAGCACTTCACAATTAAATATGCGGCGCATAAACCGGCAAAAATAAAGCGGCCGGCCCACTCCTTTTCTCTTTAATCCTTTTCTTCCGCCTCTTTACTTGTGACCTGCGCAATGGCGTTTTTTTGAAACTCTATCCGGACATTATCAGCTACCCTTAAAACAAGGGAGTTATCCTTCATTTTAACGATTGTTCCGTACATTCCGCCAACAGTGACAACACGGTCGTCTACTTTTAGATTGCTAATCATCTCTTGAATTTTTTTCTGGCGCTGCTGCTGGGGCCGGATCATCATGAAGTATAAAATGGCAAAAAGCGCCACTATATACAGCAATGAGCCATATTGAGAATTAAAAACCACAACCAGACCTCCTTTCTCGTTAAGTAACGTCCTTTTAAATTCGTTCCACACCTTAATAATCCCTTTTTTTACAGAGAACTTTTATAATTATACTCCTTTATATTCTTTTAAAAAACGATCTCTATATTCCAATATTTCCCCCTCATGTATCGCCTCCCTTATCTCCTTCATTAACTCCAACACAAAGTGCAGGTTATGAATGGTAGTAAGCCGGATGCCTAATATTTCACCGGCTTTAATCAGATGGCGCAAGTAAGCGCGGGTATAATTCCTGCAGGTATAACAACTGCAATCCGGGTCGAGCGGGGCAAAATCACTCGCGTATTCGGCATTCCGCACCACTAGCTTGCCCCGGCGGGTAAGGACCGTACCGTTGCGGGCGATCCTGGTGGGCAGAACACAGTCGAACATATCAATACCCCGCGCAACGCCTTCTATCAAGCAATCGGGTGAACCGACGCCCATCAGGTAGCGCGGCTTGTCCTCCGGCAACAATGGGACGGTATAGTCAAGAATTTCGTACATTAAATTTTTTGGCTCGCCGACACTTAATCCCCCGATGGCATAACCCGGAAAGTTGAGTCCTACTAATTCACGGGCACTTTTTTCCCGTAAATCCGGGAATGTCCCGCCCTGGACAATGCCGAATACTCCCTGGTCTTCCCGCCGGTGTACGGCCAAACACCGTTCCGCCCAGCGGCTGGTACGTTCCAGAGCTCCCAACGCATATTCAGGACTACAAGGGTATGGAGCGCACTCATCAAAGGCCATGGCGATATCTGAGCCAAGGGCCATTTGCACCTCCATGGCTTTCTCAGGGCTAAAGAAATGCTCAGAACCATCAATGTGGGAACGAAAAGTGACTCCTTCCTCGGACACTTTGCGCAGGGGCCCCAGGCTGAAAACCTGAAAACCGCCGCTGTCAGTAAGGATGGGCCCATCCCAGTGCATAAAACGGTGCAAGCCTCCCGCTTCCTTTACCAGTTCGTGACCGGGTCTCAGGTAAATATGGTAAGTATTGCTCAAAATCAGCCTTCCGCCCGCATTCCTGACTTCCTCCGGAGTCATGGCCTTCACTGTAGCCTGAGTGCCAACAGGCATAAAAACAGGCGTTTCCACCGTTCCGTGAGGAGTATGCAGCAACCCCAGGCGGGCGCGGCAAGCATGATTTTTTTTAGTGACAGTGAAGCTGATGGTCATTCAATTCCTCCAGGCTAAACAAAAACTAATATTCAAACCTATATTATCAACATCGCGTCTCCAAAGCTGAAAAAACGGTATTTAAGCCGCACGGCCTCGTGGTACGCCGCCAAAATTTTATCCCGCCCGGCCAGAGCGGACACCATCATCAGAAGGGTTGACTTCGGCAGATGGAAATTGGTGATCAACCCTTCCACTACCTTAAAACGGTAGCCGGGGAAAATAAAGATTTCGGTCCAGCCCGAGCCCGGGCGTACCCTCCCATCCTCTCCAGCCGCACTTTCGAGACAACGGGTACTTGTGGTACCGACCGTGATTAGCCGCCCCTTTCTTTTTCTAGTTTCATTTATTATCTCGGCTGCCTCAGCAGATACCTCGTAATATTCCGCGTGCATGTGGTGTTCACGGATATCTCTCGCCTGCACAGGGCGAAAAGTACCCAGCCCTACGTGCAAAAGCACCGGTACCACTGCCACACCAATATCCCTAACCCGCTCAAGCAGTTCCGGGGAAAAATGAAGCCCGGCAGTGGGAGCCGCCGCCGATCCTGCCTGCCGGGCATAGATAGTTTGGTAACGGCGTTTATCTGAAAGTGGCTTTTTTATATATGGAGGGAGCGGCGTTACGCCGACCTGGTCTAAAATCTCTTCGAACGGGCCGTCAAAAACAAACTCCAACACCCGGCCGCCAAAAGCGGTGTTACCTATAACCGTGCATTCCAGCAGACCGTTACCGAAATTAATTTTCGTCCCTATTGCCGCTCTTTTCCCGGGCCGGACCAGCGCCTCCCAGTGGTCCCTGTCCAACTGTTTTAGAATAAGCGCTTCAATTTTCGCGCCGGAAACTTCTTTTTTTCCAAACAAGCGTGCAGGTATTACTTTTGTGTCATTAATGACCAGAGTGTCACCCGGCCTAAGATAATCAACCAGATCAATGAAATGGCGGTGTTCAAGATCCGCCCCGTCCAGGTGGAGGACCATTAACCTGGAAATATCCCTCCGGCTAGCCGGTTCCTGGGCGATTAATTCCTCAGGCAGATAATATTCAAAATCAGAGAGATCCACCCGGTATCACTCAACTCCTAACCGCAACCTATCGAAACGGCGCATTTGAAAGAATTCTGGATAGAAGGCGCCGGTTACCTGCCGTAACTGGAAGCGAAGTTAATATCCGTATAATAGTATTTCAAAATATCCTGGTAATTATAACCTTGCCTGGCCATACCGCAGGCTCCCCATTGCGAGAGCCCCAACCCGTGGCCCCATCCGCTCCCGCTAATATTAACTCCGGCAAGCTTTTTTTCTTTATCGTAAACTTTATTTAATGTAAACAGGGCACTCTTCAAGCCAAGAGCAATCCTAACGTTATCCGCGTTGGAGATCTCCACATGCAAAGGCTTGCCGTCGGGTCCAATACCATTAACAGCCAACTTTTTCACCCTGGCGCCGGAAGCTGTGCGTGCTAACTCATCAATATCAGTAATTTCCTTAAATATATAACCGGCAGCTTTCAGCTGCTCAACCAGTTGAGAAGTTGTATAATTAACCTGCCAGTTGTAATGCTGACCATTTTTATCGTATGGGTCATCTTTATGTTTTATATATGGCAAGGGGTTGCTCCATACATCCTCGCTGTTTTCGGTGTATCCCCCGCTGCTCGAATGAAAAAACGCAGAAATCAAGTTGCCACGGTTTAACATAACTATTCCGCGGGTATCCTCGATCGCTTGATCCGCGGCGGGTGACTCCGCGTCATAACCATGATAGACTTGGCTGAACTGGTCATTTGTTAAATTGTAACTTTGGCCTTTAGTAGCCTCAACTTTTTGAAGCGCGTAGTTTCGCGCTACTACCGCCTGGGCTTTCAGCGCTTCAGCCGGCCAAGACGACGGCATTTCTGCCGGGACCACACCGCGCAGGTAATCTTCAATGTTTAGCTCATTTATTGCCATGAGGTTTCCATCATCAAAGCGAAATTCAATACTGCCGCGGTAGCGTCCGTATTCTGACCCCTCCAGTAATGATATCAGGTTTAATCCCCCGCCGGTAGTCAGGGCCTTCTTATCCTGGGCGGACTTGACAAAAAGGCTGGTATTATCAAATAACATTACTGCCTTTCCTTTTGCGTTGAGCGCGGACAGATCACTTGTTGATCTGTCCGCAACCCCCCTGCTTTCCGAGATAATATTTACGTGGTTCTTAACCTCCTGAACCGCCACCGGCCCGCTAAAAGAACCGAAATTACCGCCCGGACTCTGAAATTCCATTTGACCGGCCTGTAGTTTTACCTGCCACTTTTCATTTTTCCGCAACTTTGTAATTATCTTACCAGTTGACAGGTTGACCAGTTGATAATCACCGTCTATTTTGAAGTCAAAAGAACCGGCCTGTCTGGCAAGCACTACCCGGACTGTATCAAACGTCAATGCCGCATCCGCATTAATCGCGGTGAATAAGATTATACAGATTAATAGAAAGGTAATGATATACTTAGCTCCCTTTTTTGATCGCAACTTTATCAGCCCTCCGAAAGCTTCCCCGTTTAACCTCATAATATTAAAAACTTCGACGATAAATTTGAATTTCCTTCAGGAACACAAAAAACCAGCTTTCCCCGGATTTACCGGCGCACAAAGATATTCAAAACAACTGTTAGCAAAATACTTAACACAATACTGGTAACAACAGGGAAGTAAAATCTAAAATTACCCCTTTGCACAAAAATATCCCCTGGCAGGCGTCCCAGCCCGAAGAGTTTTCCACCGGCCAGCATTATTACTCCTGCCACCATCAAAATTATACCAAGCAGTAAAATCATCTTGCCGAAGGACTCAAGCATATTATTTTTCACCTCGATAATATCGTTCCTTCTCGCTATAAATACAGCCGCAATACTGTTGCCGGTACATGCCTATCTCCTTGGAAAGCACAGTGGCCTCCCGGTAGCCGGGCCTGAAATCGGCATAGTAAAAAAGAATATCATATTTATTCCCCACCGCTTCACCGATTTCCCGGATCAGGCCGTGTTTCTGGTAGGGACTGACCAGCAGGGTCGTGCTAAAGCAATCAAACCCCCCTTTTTTTGCCACCCTGGCCGCCTGATTCAAACGCATCGAATAACAAATCAGGCATCGATTCGCTTCCCTGTAAACCACACCTTGTAAAAACTCTTCCAGGCGGTATTCGTTATCAAAAATCATGTTTAAACTAATTTCCCCGGCGTATTTTTCCAAAGTTTCTTTGCGCCTGTTATATTCGGTGTAAGGGTGGATGTTAGGGTTATAAAAGTACCCGTAAATACTAATCCCCTTTTCTCTCAAGTATTGCACGGGGTATATTGAGCAAGGGCCGCAGCAAATGTGAAGCAACATTTTCAACTCATCAATACCCCCTCGTATAATGATTTTAGAACCACCGGACAGCCAAAATTCCAATTAAGGAACCATATGGATGGATGGTGG
>MVRN01000056.1 GCA_002067965.1 Pelotomaculum sp. PtaU1.Bin035 | reverse complement strand
AAGGGTCCTGCCAAGTAATCAGTGCACATGGCTTGAACGAAGTTTAAGCCAGCGTCCTTTAGGCGCTGGCTTGTAATAAGCCCTTATAGGGCTCGTGCAAGCCACCCCATTTTGGGGTGGTCATGACTTTTTGTCAACTGTTAAAGATGGAATTATAACATAACAAGCTAACCAAGTCAAGAAAAATGCTTTATTATAATAACCTGACAGTCCTCTTTTTCATAAATCGCCAGAACCATGCCAATAGCATCCCCCGCGCCCGGCGGCGTATAAACGGAATTAGTAACATGAGCCCGGCTAGATCAGTAAGAAGACCTGGTGTAATTAGTAAAATGCCCCCGGTCAACACCATCATTCCATCTAATAAAGACAAGCCCGGCACTTGTCCCCGGGCAATTTCCTGGCGAAGACGACAAATCACTGAAAATCCTTGTGAACGTACCATAGCTGCCCCAACCAGACCGAGGATGATCAAAAGCATTAGAGTATGCCAAAAACCGAATATCCTTCCTATCTGGATTAAAATCAGCATTTCGAGCAGCGGAATTAAAACAAGCAATAGTAATAGTCTATAAAGCATTTTATTAAAAAGCCTAATCCTGACCCATGATCGAGCCAATACCGCGGGTATAAAAATGTTCCCGCAAGTAATAGACCAGCTTTTCAGAAACGTCAAATTCCTTTGCCATCTCTGCATCGGTCTTATCCTCTTTGAGCCCGTCGATAAAACGGTCAAAATCTACTCCGACTTCATATGTCATTTCCTTAAGGCTTGGCTCGCTGCTCCAGGGAACCTGGCTCTGTTTAACGGTATAATCACTATCCATAATCCATCACCCCTGTTTTTACAGTATTTTACCCCGGCCCGGCTAGTTTAACTCAATTAAAGTCAAAATTTTTATATGTTTGACATTCATAGACATGGGGATAACAATTATCAAATAGTTGTTATCATTATTCCTTATGTACCAGTTAAGATATGATTAGGATAACTTAGATGGGTACAGTCGTTAAACAGCTTTAATATTCCACGATCCCAATGCGGAAAGTCAACCAAGTTTAAACAAGCATTATCCAGGTGTAGACGCCAGTACTCATTCAGGTTCATTCCCAGCACACTACCGATAATGCTGCGAATAGTCCCTCCGTGGGACACTATTACTATATTTTCGTCGCTGTGGTCACCGATGATTTTTTTTACAGCCCCGACGCTCCGCTCAGCCACATCATTCAGGGTCTCACCCCCGGGAATCCGGGTACTTAACGGGTTAGCCCACCACATTTTTATTTCATCAGCAAATACTTCTTTTATTTCCTGAATAGTCAAGCCTTCCCACACGCCAAAATTAATTTCCCTTAATGCCGGGACTGTCTTAATATTCAATCTATGTGGCTTTGCAATAATTTCTGCGGTTTCGCAAGCCCTTGACAGATCACTGCTGTAAAAGCAGTGAATTTTTTCACCAGCCAGGCGCCGCGCCAGCAGCTCCACTTGTTCACGCCCCCGGTCAGATAGAGAAACATCAGCATGACCTTGTAACTTCATGAGGGCGTTCCAGGCCGTTTCGCCGTGCCGTACAAAAAAAATGCGGCAACTCATCCAGTATCCCCTCCCCAAATTTGTTCCAGAAGTCACAACAATAAACCCCCGCCCTGCCTGGGCCGGGGAAAGCTGTACCCGTAACATTACTCGTAAACTTAAAAGCGGGCAAATATTTCTTTTGGAAATAAAATGCTAATCGGGCCAACGATCAGGTCAACCCGCCCGGCATTATATAATACTGCGTTTTCACCTGTTACGCCCTCGTTTGCGCCGGCCCTCAGCATCACCGAGGTAGCCAGGGCATTAGTTCCCAGTGCCAGAAATTCTACATCTTCGGGAAATTCTCTCCGGAGTTTTTCAGTAATATGCTTGCCGATACCGCCGCCTTGCCCGTCAACCACAGCTATTCGCATAACCCACCGCCACTAAGATTTCATACAGCATTATACCATAATTGAACAGTAAATAAAGCCGAAAAAATGTAAAATAATATTGTTGTTAACAATTAATGCCAATATGTGTATAATTTTGTGGATATTATTTACGTACTACCAGTTGTAACATCCTCTAATTTTGACTCCAGTTCAACGATTTGCCGGTTTTTACGGAGCAGCCTTTGAGCATAGCGGTAGTTTTCCTGATGAAGCTTGTGGTTTTCCTTTTCCAATCTGCTAAAAAAACCTGTTTTATCCTTTTCAATTTTTTCGATTAAATTCATTAATACCCTCCGGCTAAGCCGGAGCTGCTCGACTTTTTCTTCCAACTCCCGGATTCTTCTCCTTAGATAGGAAACATCAACTATTTCTTCCACTGCAATATCACCTCACCAGACATTTCAATCCTATTATATGCCTGAGAAAGGGCAAATAGACACTATGATGGCGTTGCAAGCCTTAACGCCCATATCTATCCTCTGCTTTTCATATTCTGAACCACAGTGTACGGCACTGTTTGAGCGCCAAGGCTTATACCTTCTTTGTGTCCCGGCCCGTGGTAATCCGAACCTCCCGTTATGATAAGCCCGTATTCTTCGGCCAACCGGCAGTAGTATGACGAAAGTTCCCGGGAATGCGCCGGGTGATAGGCTTCCAATCCGAGCAGGCCCTCCTGCGCCAAATCCGGAATTAAACTACTGGAATTACTGAGTCCCGGGTGAGCCATGACAGGAAATCCCCCGGCATTACGGATTAATTGTACTGCTTCAACCGGATCTACTTTAAAGCGCGGGACATATGCGGGACATCCGGCGCCTAAATATTTATCAAACGCTTCAGCAATTGTGGCGGCCACTCCTGCTTCAACCAGCGCCGCAGCCAGATGTGGACGCCCTACCGAGCCGGCTCCCGATATGACCATCACCTTTTCTATATCTACCGGGATCCCCAATTCCTGGAGCTTTATTACCATTTTCCCGATACGGTCTACCCTGCAATTGCGAAAAAATGAAATCTTATCTAGAAACTCCGGGCAATTCAGATCCATAAGGTAGCCAAGTACATGTATCTCTTTACCTCCGTGTTCGGTGCTCAACTCGATCCCCGGGATGACTTCGATTTTATATATAATAGCAGCAGCCATAGCCGGCTCAACGCCTTCAAGGGTATCATGATCTGTAATCGCCAAAGCATCAAGTCCGAGCGCTTTGGCCCTGGCTACAACATCTTCAGGGTTGTCAACTCCGTCAGAAGCAGTGGTATGTACGTGCATGTCCACCGGCATTTCAATTTACCATCCTAAACTTTTAATTTCTTATTTTATAACCTGCCCGATTACTCTTAAAAAATTTCCGCCCAAAATTTTCTTTATGACTTCCCCGTTATAACCCCGTTTCAACAAACCGCTTGTCACCGCCGGCAGGCTTGAACAAGCGTCTAAACCGGCAGGCAGTATATCTGTGCCGTCAAAATCCGAACCAATCCCTACACAATCCGGTCCGGCGACCGCTATAACGTGGTCGATATGAGCAATAACATCATCAATAGAAGGGCTTTCACCGCCAAGAAAGTCAGGAACAAATGCAATACCCATTACTCCTCCATTGCTTGCGAGCGCCTTAATCTGTTCATCCTTCAAATTGCGAGGGTGATCGCAAATAGCCCTGCAGTTAGAGTGAGAGGCAATTACCGGTTGCCGTGAAACTTTTATTACATCCCAAAAACCACGCTCTGACAGGTGTGATACATCCACCAGCATACCCAGCCTGTTCATTTCCATTACGGTTGCTATTCCGAACCCGGTCAACCCCCCTCCGGTACTCTCTTCGCCAACGCCGTCCCCCAGTTCATTGCGCCCGTTCCAAGTCAAAGTGATACTTCGTACCCCCATCCTGTGCAATACGCGTAAAACCCCAAGACTTCCCTCCAGAGCTTCTCCCCCTTCTATGGAGAGAAAAGCTGCCACCTTACCTGTGGCCAGGGCTTCGTTGATATCTGCCAGACCTTTCGCGTGTAAAATCACATCACTGTTTTCTTCCATCTCTTGATAAAATAAATCAATCAGTTCCATCACGCGACGGACAGCCACAGGTTTATATTCCGGAGCTACAAAGGCGGAAAAAAACTGGACATCTACTCCTCCTTCTTTAAGGCGGGGCAGGTCAAGTTGGCCCTGTCCGGAAAATCCGGCAAGGTGCCAGCCACCGTCAAGCATAACTGAAAGAGTGTCGCAGTGAGTATCTATTACTATACTTTCATAATGCAAAGTCTTGGCCAATATACCTTCCTCCAATAAAAAGCCCTGTTTACTATTTAATAATAAACAGGATCCAGTCAACTGACTAAATTGTATGTAAATAATTACCTTGGTTCCACAATTAATTTAATGGCAGTCCTTTCTTCCCCGTCGATGATTATATCTGTAAAAGCAGGAATACAAATCAAGTCTACTCCGCTGGGCGCAACAAATCCTCTGGCAATCGCAACTGCTTTAACTGCTTGATTAAGCGCGCCTGCGCCAATTGCCTGCATTTCGGCACACCCCCGCTCCCGGAGCACACCTGCCAGGGCACCGGCCACAGAATTTGGATTGGATTTTGCTGAAACCTTTAAGACATCCATTTAGCTACCTCCTTCATTACTGTTAATAGATTTGTTACCCTAGAACTCCCTGTACAGAAGTATATTCGCTAATGTTTGAAAAATACCTTTTGTTTTTTTAAAATGTTTATGTTAAACCTTTATTCCTACTCGTAGTTTTGGATCCTTTGAATCGCCGCGGCTTCCCCTGTTTCCTCATCGATATCGATTACAACCCCGTTGAACTGGAAAAGGCCTGTCGCGGCTTCAATACGCAGAGGAAGTTGGGTTATAAAGCGATCGATAACGATTTCCTTCTTGGCGCCAATCACTGAATTCCATGGACCGGTCATGCCCAAATCGGTGATATAGGCTGTGCCGCCTGGTAATATGCGTTCATCGGCTGTCTGAACGTGGGTATGGGTGCCGCACACTGCTGATACCCTCCCGGCGAGATACCACCCCATGGCTACCTTTTCTGAAGTAGCCTCCGCGTGAAAATCTACTACTATCACCTTAGCCTGCTCTTTCACCCGTGCCACCAACTCATCCGCCTTACGAAAAGGACAGTCCAGCGCTTCGAGAAAAACCCGGCCGGCTAGATTAATGACTGCAACCTTAACCTTACGGAAGGTTTTATAGACATTAAAACCTAAACCGGGAGCACCAGGCGGATAGTTGGCCGGCCTGACTATCCGCTCCTCATGATCGATGTAATCCAATGCTTCTTTTTTATTCCAAACGTGGTTGCCCATTGTAAGGACGTCTACCCCCGATAAAAACAATTCCTGGGCTACCTCTCTGGTTATGCCGTTACCACCGGCCGCATTTTCGCCGTTAGCGATTACCAAGTCCAAGTTAAATTCTCTTTTCAGGCCGCTTAAATTAGCTTTTACCGCCAACCGGCCCGGACGCCCTACAATATCACCGATCATTAACAAGCGCAATTATTTGCCCCCCATTATTTATCGAATACCAAAACCCTGCCCTCTTCGCGAAAGGCAAACAGGTACTTGTCCTGACTTGACCCTTTCATGCTTTCAAGCATATGTCCGATCATTTCTTCCTGAGCAATAAGATCCTCCTCAATACACTGCACGTTTTCTTCAGTAACGAGGCTGTTGTTCAGGCATTGACGGAATAGTTCCACAATCAGAGCTATCTCTTCCTGATCCAGGGTCTCTACATCCCGCTGGATCTCAATAATAGTAAGGTTGTCACAATACTGGCCACTCAAGGAAATCAGACTGGTCTCCTTGCCCTCCAAGAAATTGTATACTTCTATACTGTCCATTAATTTCGCTTTTAAGTTGCTCAATTCATTATCGTCCAGTACCTTTGAAAACATAAAAGTAAACCTGAGCAACTGATTCTCCGGATCGAAATTAATAGTAGCCACTTCCGGATAACGTACCAGAATCGAAATCAACAGGCCAACGCTTCCGGTAACATCATTCCTGTTGGCTTTATAGTGAATTCCCATGCAGCCACCTTCCCTATATAACCTGACGAATAAAAAGAAATTCTGTTTGTAGCACAGGATTCCTGCTTTTTTTTTACCTTTTCCGCATAAAAATATTTACCATATAAAACAACGGCCCTTAGAAGGACCGCCGCTTTACTTATTTTTATTTTGCATATTCTACTACTCTGGTTTCCCGGATGCTTACGACTTTGATCTGCCCCGGGTAGTCCAGCTCATTCTCAATTCTTTTTGTGATATCCCGTACCAACCGAATAGCTCCCATATCGTCTATTTTATCAGGTTTAACCATAATCCTTACTTCGCGCCCGGCCTGAATAGCGTACGATTTCTCAACACCCTCAAACGAGTTGGCAATTTCCTCCAGTTTAGTAAGCCGTTTAATGTACGACTCCAATGTCTCCCGGCGGGCGCCCGGGCGGGCGGCTGATATCGCGTCAGCAGCCTGTACAATTACTGCAATAATGGTCTTTGGTTCCTCGTCGCCGTGGTGGGCAGCGATGGCGTGAATTACGTCATGCGCCTCCTTGTATTTCTTGGCCAGGTCAACACCGATGGTAACATGCGGCCCTTCCACTTCGTGGTCGACCGACTTGCCTATATCGTGCAACAAACCGGCCCTCTTTGCCATTTGAATATCGATGCCCAATTCTGAGGCCATCAAACCAGCCAGATGGGCAACTTCGATTGAATGTTTCAAAACGTTTTGTCCGTAGCTGGTACGGTATTTTAACCGCCCCAAAAGGATAACCAACTCGGGGTGAATGCCATGCACACCCGTGTCAAAAGTCGCCTGTTCTCCCGCTTCTCTGATTTGGTTGCTAACTTCCTTTTGGGCTTTTTCTACCATCTCTTCAATACGTGCCGGGTGTATCCTTCCGTCGATGATTAGTTTTTCCAATGCGACCCGCGCCACTTCCCTGCGGATCGGATCGAAACCGGATAAAATCACTGCTTCCGGTGTATCATCAATGATTAGATCTATCCCGGTTAACGTTTCAAAAGCGCGAATATTTCTACCCTCGCGTCCAATAATACGTCCTTTCATTTCATCGCCAGGCAATGGTATCACTGCCACCGTGGCCTCGGCAACATGGTCGGCGGCACACCTTTGAATGGCCAAGGAAATAATGTCCCTCGCGCGTTTTTCCCCTTCTTCTTTGGCCTTATTTTCCATATCCTTGATCATTATGGCTATTTCATGCTGGATCTCTTTTTCAATGTCAGCAAGCAGGATCTGCCTGGCATCTTCAGATGTCAGCCCTGATATCCGTTCCAATTCACTTAATTGTTTGTTATAGACCTCCGCAAGCTGGGCCTTAGTCGCGTCGATTTCCGACTCCTTCCGGCTGAGAATTTCCTCCTTTTTTTCGATAGAATCGGTTTTACGGTCCAGGTTTTCTTCCTTCTGGACCAGCCTGCGCTCCAACCTCAGAAGTTCCTGCCTGCGCTCCCGGCTTTCCCTCTCCACTTCATTACGGAGTTTTAAAACCTCTTCCTTGGACTCTAGAATAGCCTCCCGTTTCTTGGCCTCGGCATCCTTCTCAGCCTCTTCCAAGATTTTTTTGGCTTCGCTTTCGGCGGAAGCAATCTTCGCCTCAGCCAGGGATTTCCTTAAATAATATCCTACAACAAAAGCCGCCAGCGCAGCTCCGATAAAAATTAGAATCATATTTAATTCCAATACTTTTTTTCACCTCCTTTTAAGATTAATAAGATTTAGTCAGTAACAAAAAAAAACCGAGCAGGACTCGGTAGAAAACGAACTGATACTACTTATTATTCTTGTCCAGATCACGGAAAGAAAATAGCCTCAAAAGGGCACCTTCCTAAAACCCGACTCTGCATAAACACAGACCGGACTCCGACTAAGAAAATATGGGATTTTATCTATAAATAAAACCCGTACACAGTAGTATCTAATTCTATTTTCTCCCAGGCTTTATTGTACAGGTTTTTTAAATAAATGTCAAGCTAAAACCTATCTTCCCAGCCGTCTCTCATTGTTCGACAGACCCTGCCGATGACTTCGCTGGAAAAACCCCGGCGATTGAGAAGACCTGCCAACCGTGATAAAGAATACGCCTCGTCGCGCCGCGCCAGTTTCTTCTTTATCAACTCCAAAGCGGCGCCATATTCTGCGTCACACTCAAGGCCGCCCAGCGCCTCGTTAACAATTTCGCCGCGGATCCCTTTTTCCATCAGTTCTCGCTTCAATCCCCTGATCCCTTTTTTCCCCAGTCGTTGTTCCACCCACCGGCAGGCAAATATATTATCGTCAATATAGCCGTATTCTGCCAGCATATCCAAAACATGGCCGGCAACTCCTGCGCTAAAACCCTTTTGCCCCAGACGCTTCTCCAGTTCGTGTCTCGTACGCCGCCGGAAAGTCAGCACCCGGCAGGCAAATAACCATGCTTTTTCGAATTCGGTTTTCACTTTTCGCCTCCAAATCAACCAACCACCTTAGAAAATTGAAGATAACCGGTTAATCAATAAAAGCACGCCCTAACTATCAACCCGTCCGGCTTCATATTAAAGATTGTTTTCTGCAGCCGTTAAAGCGGGCGGCGTGGTTTTTACCCCGCCAACATTCAGAGCCAGCCGGACTTTTTGTTCAATCTCCGCAGAAATATCAAGATGTTCTTTCAGGTATTCCTTGACGTTTTCCCTGCCTTGGCCAAGCCTTTCGTTATTATAAGAATACCAGGCCCCGCTTTTGTTGATAATATTCAAGTCGGCGGCAATATCCAAGATACTGCCTTCTTTGGATATCCCTGTACCGTACATGATATCGAAGTCGGCTTGTTTAAAAGGAGGAGCTACCTTGTTTTTCACTACCTTGGCCCTGGTGCGGCTTCCGATAATATCGGCGCCCTGCTTGATATTCTCCTGTTTACGCACTTCCATGCGGATCGAAGCGTAAAATTTCAAGGCGCGGCCTCCGGTGGTAGTTTCCGGCGAGCCGTATAAGACACCGACCTTTTCACGGATCTGGTTGATAAAGACTACGGTGGTCCGGGATTTACTAATAGCTCCGGTCAGCTTGCGTAAAGCCTGGGACATCAACCGCGCCTGCAGTCCAACGTGAGAATCGCCCATCTCGCCCTCAATCTCGGCCCGGGGTACCAAGGCGGCGACAGAATCAACCACGATGACATCAACAGCTCCGCTGCGAACCAGCGCCTCAGCAATTTCCAGCGCCTGTTCACCGGTATCCGGCTGAGATACCAGCAAGTTTTCAATATCCACTCCCAAGTTCCTGGCATATGCGGGGTCCAGGGCGTGTTCAGCATCGATAAAGGCCGCGGTCCCCCCTATTTTCTGGGATTCAGCGATGATGTGGAGAGCAACGGTGGTTTTCCCTGATGACTCCGGCCCGAATACTTCTATAACCCTGCCGCGCGGCACTCCTCCCACACCCAGGGCAACGTCCAGCGCAAGGGCACCGGTCGGGATCACCTCAAGGTTAATATTGGCAGAGTCTTCTCCGAGCTTCATAATTGAACCTTTGCCAAACTGCCGTTCAATTTGTATCAGCGCCAATTCCAAAGCCTTTTGTCTGTCCGACAAAAAAATCCCCTCCCTTTAATCACCGACCCATTAAAAATGAACACATGTTCGGGTTATTTGTATTTTATTATACGGTGCTTTCCAGTCCATGTCAACTAAATAATCCTGACATTATCTAACCGCCGCTGATGGCAGTTGCGGTTTACTTGGCAAGAAGATAACGCCTGACCATATTTAACGCGGCGTTGACCGTGCCCCGCCTTACCGCCGGACGTTCACCGGGGAAATGGAACTCCCGGCAGGAAGTACCGTCAGCGGACGAGAGAGATATATATACCAGTCCCCTCGGCTTGTCCTGAGTGCCCCCGCCTGGCCCGGCAATACCCGTTACGGCGAGTCCCAGGCTCGTACCAGTCAGGTTCCGTACCCCTTCAGCCATAGCATCAGCAGTCTGTTTGCTCACGGCTCCGTACTGGTTAAGTATTTCAGGCGCCACCCCGAGGAGCGCCTGCTTAATTTCGTTGCTGTAGGCAACTACACCGCCTGTAAAGTAGTCTGAACTGCCGGGTACGTCGGTCAGCTTGGCGGCAATCAACCCACCGGTGCATGACTCTGCCACACTTATGGACAGGCCAGTTCTTATTAGATATTTACTTACGACATACTCCAGCGCCTCTCCATCGCTAAAAATGTAGTCTTCAAGCCGGCACCGTATTTCTCCGGATAATTCCGCCACCATCTTTTCCGCCTGCTCGGAAGTCGGCGCCCGGGCACTTATTCTCACCTGCACCTCGCCAGGGTTGGCTAAATAAGTGATGCCCGGGTTATCTTGCCTGTCCAGGTCTTTAACCATATCCTGCACCGCCGATTCAGAGATGCCGGCAAGCTTAAAGACTTTATATCCGGTGACTGCGCCGCCCCCGGCTTTTTTGGACAAAAAAGGCACCAGCTCCCCTTCGAACATGGCAGTCAGTTCATGAGGCGGACCTGGAAGCAAAGCAATTATTTTATCGTCCTTTTCCATTAGAGCACCGGGCGCGGTGCCGCGGGTATTTGGCAAAATCACAGAGCCCTTCGGGAATAAGGCCTGTTTGTAATTACTTTCCGGCATTGACATGCCATGACTGCCAAACAACTCCTTTATCACGGCCAGCGACTTTTCATCAAGCACCATCGGGACACCAAGGACTCCGGCGACTGTTTCCTTGGTAAGGTCATCGTTGGTAGGGCCGAGCCCCCCGGTTATTAAAATCAGATCGGCGTTGGCCATCGCCTGCCGTACGGCCTGGCCCAACATTTCCATGTTGTCTCCCACAGTAATATGTAAAGTTACCCCAATATTTAGCTGAGATAAGCGCCGCCCCAGGTATTGGGCATGGCTGTTTGTAACGCGGCCCTGCAACAGTTCTGAGCCGGTAAAAATCAGCACCGCCTTCACTGTTAAACTTCACCTCCCAAATATTAACTTCTTAATTAAAAGTATAGCATAAATCTTTCAGCACTATCAAACATAAGGAGACGGAACGGACTGAATTACATTTAAAAATTATTCAGCCCGCTCCGTCTCCCTGAACTTATAACATAACTAAGAAAATTATTTTAAGCGACATGCTCCCTGAGAATTTTACGGAACTGCTCCCCCGAAATCTTTTCATTTTCCAACAGGATTTCCGTCATTACGTCAAATATATGTTGTGAACTGGAAATATGATTTTTCACCCGTTCCTCTTGCATACGCATAATGCTGGTGAGAGTGTTGTGTTTTAAATCCCGCGGCAGGCTGTCAAGGCAAACCACGCCCAAATCCGACATCCCGGTACGCAGCATTGTCTCAGCCATACGCACAGCCTGTTCAAAGTCATTGGCGGAACCGGTGCTGTAATTCCCCAAAATCGTCTCCTCAGCCGCCGCGCCCGCCAATATAATAGCTATCTGGTCCTCAAGGTAGTCCTTGGTATACAAGTAAGTATCGTCTTCCGGGGTCTGCCGCATATATCCCAGGGCATCGCCGCGCGGAGTAATGGTCAGGGCGGAAACAGAACCCGCCCTGATTTTTTCACTAATCAAAGCATGGCCGACCTCATGAACAGCTATCCTTTTCATTTCTCCTTCGGATGGGCGTTTATCCAACTTCCCTCCCATCATTACCTTATCAATTGACTCGTTAAAGTGATGTTGCTTTATTTCCTTAGCTTTTTCCCGCATAGCCAGGATCGCCGCTTCATTTGCCAGGCTTTCGAGATGAGCGCCTGAAAAGCCGAAAGTTTCTCTCGCTATTATTTCCAGCCTCACATCTTCAGCCAGAGGTTTGTTCCTGGTGTGTATTTTTAATATTTCCAGCCTTCCCTCCTTATCCGGCAAGTCGACCCTTACAATCCGGTCAAAGCGCCCCGGCCGCAATAGCGCCGGATCGAGCATATCGGCGCGGTTTGTGGCGGCAACAAGCAGCACCCGTACCCTGTCATCTATTTTAATGCCGTCTATTTCCACAAGGAGCTGGTTAAGGGTCTGGTCATATTCCAAATGACTGGTGGTTTGCCCCCGCTTGCCGCCCAGAATTTCAACTTCATCAATAAAAACCAGGGCATAATTCTTGCCTTGGCGGGGGGCCATTTCCCTGGCTGATTGAAAAAGTTTCCTTACACGCTGGGCGCCGACTCCCGCATACATTTCAATGAATTCCGAGCCGGAAGCGGCTATAAAGGCAGCGTCGGTATAATTTGCCGCTGCTTTGGCCATTAATGTTTTACCGGTCCCTGGCGGCCCGGTAAGCAAAATCCCCTTTAGAGGGCGAATGCCCAGGCTCTGGATGACCTGGTGGTTTTTTATGAAATCCAACGCCTCGCGCAGCTCGTGGATGGCTGAGAATTGCCCGCCGATGTCGCTGAAGGAAATTTCATAGCGTCCCGCCCCGGCCGGACTTTCAAAGTTATTGGCGTTGACCATACCCCGCATCCTGGCTATATAATATAGGCCCCCGCCGGCCGCCACAAAGAATAAAAACGGGGTGACGTCATACCCCATCAAGGCCATGGAAATTACTGAGGCGAGACCCAACCCTATGCTAATTTCCTTGAGCATTCATTCCACCTCCGGCAAGGGACGCCTGAATATTACCGGAAATCTGACCCGTATCCCTGGCAACCACCTCGTCGAGGTTGTACCCTTGTTTTTTTAAGCGTATATAAATATTTTTTTGATCGATATAAATTTTGGCCTCAGCACCGGCCGCACCGGCTTCCCGGTTAATTACGTCAGCCATGTCCCGGTAGCTTCCCTGGGCAATCGCCTGGTAAACAGCAAACTGGCTATTGTACCACACTTGGCGCAATTCATCATCCCGGTTGTCTTTTAGTACCAAGTAAAACTGGCGCCGGCCCATTTTAAGCGCTAAGTCATTTTGTATTTCCTGATAAGTCTGCATCAGATCAGCGTCATTTTTTATTGAAACAGTAACTTTAACAAGCCTTCCCTCGGTGGTGATCTGGAAGGACTCAATCGCCTTATTGCCGGATAAAACCTCGTTTAATGGATTTTGAAAAATGTATTTTTGGTAAAGCCACTGCGCGCTGAAGATAACAACCAATCCCGCCAACATTGTGAAAATAATGATTGGTATTTTTAAGCCTTGCCATTGCATGGCGCTCCCCTTCCTAAATTACCGGAATGTAATACCGTACATTATTATAGCACAAAAGGCATTCTTGTTTCCCTAGTGAATAAATGGTTACGAATAACATAATTAACCGGTATTAAAAGTCATCGATATCCTTGGTCAATAACCGTCTTTCCTCAACATCTTCCAGGTGCTTAAAAAATAATCGAGGCCGGACCAAATCGTATAAACGACTGCGACGGCCATGGCTATGGCGGCGACGGGCAGGTGAAAAAGGTTAGAAAGGAAATCTCTAATAAACATCGCGACAATGGCCACAATCTGGGTTACCGTTTTAATTTTACCAAGGCTGCTGGCGGATATAACCACTCCTTCCGCGACAGCGATGGTCCTAAGACCAGTAACGGCAAATTCCCTGCTGATGATTACCACAGCGACCCAGCCGGACAGCCTTCCCATTTCGACCAAAGCAATTAGCGCAGCCGAGATTAGAATCTTATCGGCCAACGGGTCCATAAATTTGCCCAGCAGGGTAACCTGATTGTTTTTCCGCGCAAAGTAGCCGTCGAGGCCGTCGGTTGCGGCGCCCAAAACAAATATAACCGCAGCGATATAATCGGCATAAGGATATTTAAGCGAAGCGACTAGTAAAAACAACGGTATTAATAGTATTCTTGCCAGGGTCAGGCGGTTGGGCAGGTTCATTGGGCCAATTCCCCGGTCAAGTCGTACTCCACAGCGCCGTTCACCCGGACCTTTACAAAATCACCGGGGCGCAACCCCATATCCGACAAAACATATACATTTCCATCGATGTCCGGCGCGTCGCCTTCACTACGTCCAATATACACACCCGGTTTTTCCGGGTGGGGCCGTTCTACCAGGACAGGGATCACGGAGCCGGTTTTTCCCCGGTTCCTTTCCAGGGATATCTCTTGTTGAAGAGCCATAGCACAATCCCGCCGTTCTGATTTAATTTCTTCAGGCACCTGGTCCGGCATACCGGCAGCCGCAGTGTCTTTTTCCTGTGAATAGGTGAATATTCCGACCCGGTCGAACTTTACTTCTCTCATGAAATCCAGCAGTTCCAGGAAATCAGCTTCCGTTTCACCTGGAAAACCCGTAATAAAAGACGTGCGCAAAGTTATCCCGGGTATAGCTGAACGTACCTTTTCCACCAAACGGGCAGTCCCTTCCCTGCTTCCCCGCCTGTTCATCCGGGCCAGCACAGCATTACTGGCGTGCTGGAGCGGCAGGTCAAGGTAACGGCACAACTTTTTCTCGGAAACCATTAACTCGACCAGTTCGTCAGTAAGAAGAGTCGGGTATGTATAAAGGAGCCTCAGCCAGACCAGCCCGTCAAGCGTCACCAGACGTTTTAGCAAACCTGCCAGCACCGGTTTGCCGTAAAGGTCAACCCCGTAACGGGTGGTGTCCTGGGCCACCAAAATCAGTTCCTTTACTCCTCCGGCGGCAAGGCTTGCGGCTTCATTGACGACATCATCAACTGGCCTGCTTCTAAAAGGCCCTCTAACCTTGGGTATGATACAATACGAACAGCGGTTATCGCATCCTTCCGCAATTTTTAAGAACGCGGTGTACTGTGGTGTGGACTGCAGCCGCGGCATATTTGCATAGTGAAGAAAACCGGGCGCTCCCGCCAAGGAAACCCTTTCTCCGGCCAGCGCGCTTTTTACCGCCCCGACGATCTCCGGCAGCGACCCTGTCCCGAGCAAACCGTCAATTTCGGGCATTTCAGCCATTAACTCCCCGGGGTAGCGCTGGGCCAGACAGCCCGTAACCAAAATTGCCTTGCAGCAGCCTTCTTCTTTTAAACGGGCCAGTTCCAGGATTGTTTTTATAGATTCTTCCTTGGCGTCATTAATAAAAGAACAGGTGTTGACAATCAGCGCGTCAGCTTCCTGTTCCCGGCTCGTGACAGTAAATCCGGCATTTTTCAAAAGCCCCAGCATGATTTCCGAATCTACCAGGTTCTTCGGACACCCCAAACTTACAAGGCCCACTTTTACATTCATTTTACAGATCCTCTCTTTAAAAACACAGCTTTAGTATAAGCCATGCCCTGCCCGTTTGTCAAAACATGCCACACTTTGGGGTTGAGTAAACATTGATACAGTGTATCTTTAACAGATTTGATCCGGGGGGTGGAAGAGGATTTACATAGCGTCTCCAGTACATGTGTCACTACTTGTGCACAAGACATGATGGAAATGATAGGACGTACGGCTGGAGTTATCCTTTAGGAGTTCCACAAAGGGGCAGGTTATTATCCGGGCATATGACCGAAGGCGTTCTTTCCATCGAAGAACGCGGAGCGCCGGAGTTTGACTGTGCAAAGAGGCAGGGGCTGTCCCGCGCCTTACGTCCCTATACCGCCCGGCTTGAATACAACTGAAAAGACAGTTCCCTCGGAACTGGTTTTTACTTTTATTGTAGCGTCGTGCCTGGCAGCGATACTGTAACACACCGACAGCCCCAAGCCCGTCCCATTATCTTTGGTAGTGAAGAAAGGAGTGCCCAACTTCTCAAGCACATCGGGGCCAATCCCTTCGCCCTGATCGCGCACGGCCATGACCACATCTTCACCGTCCAGGAAAGTCCTAATAGCCAGGATCCCGCCTGGTGACATTGCTTCCATCCCGTTACGGACAAGATTTAAAATAAGCTGGCGCATTTCCTTTTCGTCCAGGGGTATATCAGGAATGTCCTCCAGTTCCAATTGAATAAACATATCGGAGTTCGTGGCGCTGGCCATGATTAACGGCGACAAGGCCTCCAATACCGGGTTAAGGTTCTGCACCTTTAAATCCGCCGCTTTGTTCTTTGCCAGAGAGAGGAATTCTGTAATTATTGAATTGGCTCTGTCCAGTTCCTCGATCATGAGATTATAGTATTGCTTGTGTTGAAAAAGCTCTTCTTTTTTTTCAAGCAGTTGTAGAAGGCCCCGCACGGTAGTCATCGGGTTCCTGACTTCGTGGCCGATACCGGCGGCCATTTCTCCAACCAAGTGCAGCCGGTCCAGGCGTTTCATTTCTTTTTCTACCCTTTTACGCTCGGTGATATCTTCCGCAACCTTAAGATAATGAGTGATGGCACCGTCTTGGTTTCTAAAAGGCGAAATGGTTGCAGATTCCCAATAATAATCGCCATTTTTTTTCTTGTTAAGAAATTCACCCTGCCACTCTCCGCCTGAAGCAACTACTTCCCATAATTGTTTATATTCTTCAGGAGATTGATCGCTGGACTCACATATTTTTTTCCCAACGACTGCTTCGGACGGGTAACCGGTTATTTGAACAAACTTTGGATTAACATATTCAATGTTGCCGTTGATGTCAGCAATCATAATGATGCTTGGAGATTGTTTTACTACGGAAGACAGCTTTTGATTCTCCTGCTCCACCTGTTTCCTGTATGCGATTTCCCGGTTTAGAGATAATATATTATCCTTTAATTGCTCCTGGTATTGTTTGTTATTATCTATCAAGACGCCGACAAACCAACCGGCTATATACATCATGCTGGTAATAATTAAATTGGCTTCAAATGCCTGCAATATTGATATTTTTTCGATAGCCATTTCAATAGCAACCAAATAAAAAGCGCATATTGTCGCCATAGCCATACCCGCCTTCTTGCCCATGGCGGAAGCGGCGAATAAGACGGGAAGTATAAGAATTGACTTTACATAAAGAATATTATTCCTGGCGAAAAATAAAGTTATTGTCGCCACAGGCAATGGAAAAATGACATAGATTATATTCAACAACGATAATAATTTTAACTCACCTTGCAGCAAACGCTTCCTGATGAGGTACAACAAGGCGACTAAAAAACCTATCAAGTTTATAATAAAGCAAAAACGCAAATTAATCGGAGGATTGCTGTAAATGTAATTTCCATATAGTATTATCCCAATCAGAGTAACGATAATACAAAGCAGGTGCATGGTTAATAAGTGATCAATTAATTCCTTTTGCCTTTCTTTCATTTTATCGGCCATTTCCAATTTCGTCCACTCCTTGACGGACATTCATAAGGAGGCGGACCGCCTCCTTAATCTAGCCAGTTATCTCCTTAGCGATTCGGGGACCTCAGGTTGGTAATGTCCAGCAAAGCAAGCAGAAGCGGACGTTATGTTGGCAAGTAATAAAAGCAGAGTCACCGCAAACCCGAATAATTTGTATTTCATAATTCAAGTTCACCTCCTTCATTTTAAATATTATCTATTAATGAAATTAACTGGTATCCTTGTTTGCTAAGCATCAAGCTAACCCATATTATACTGAATGCAACACAGAGTTGTACTTGCCGGGCATAAACCCATTGGCTTCGCTGTAAAATCAATAACAACATTGCTAACATCAGCACTATCATCACTGATATTAATTTCATTTTTTTCCGCCTCGCGGGCGATATTATCGGCGCAGACGGTGAGTCCACCGGCGCCAGGAGGATAACTGCCACCAGCCCCAATAGCATAGATACGGCCAGCAGGATATCAAAATACAATTGACTTAGTCCCGAAAGAGACGCCGCCAATAGGGCAATCAGAGGATATATGGTTATGGTGATTACCCCGCAACGCCATGGGGAATTGGAATGCGCCCCGCCTGCAGTATGCCTGAAGATGAACCCCGTAATGACGCAGGCAGCCGTTCCCGGCAAAACGCCGATCAACAAGCCAAGCAAGAGCGTCATAATTACACTTAATAAATTAAGCGCCAACACCTCAATAACGTAAGTCAAAATAAGTACCTTCTCTGATGAAAGCCCCGTCTGGACCGCTAAATAATTCGCCCAGCGTTTACTAAAAGCAAGGTAACTCAAATCTTCCACGCGCCTTCAATGGGTTTTTTAAACTTGGGAATAATTACTGCAAAAATAATCATTAATATTGCCTGAGGTAAACCGAGCAATTCCCATAATAAGTTATTTGATATAACAGCCTGTTGTTCGAGTTTTGTGATAGAAAAAAACAAATTATTAATTGCTAATTCCATTATCGCCAAGACACAAATACTCGCAAAGGCTGCAATAAGACTTTTTGCTGCCGGAATCCGGGTGATTTTTGTGATAACAAAGGCCATAAGTAGTGTAATCGCAACTGTATGAAGACCATAAGCAAGAGGCAAAGACCTTAATATCAAAACAATTGTAGTCAATACCATACCTACTGCTATAATGATTTTCCAGCGTAACGGAACGCCGGCCAGAGCCAAACAAAAAGAAATTAAACCTATTGATTCTGGGATACCTTGCATAAAAAACAACAGAGTCTTTTCCATACATTGCCTCCAAATCAAACATTTCTTTAACTGCGGGCATATTTCTACAAATGTTGCCATAATCCTGCCAAGATGCATAAAATTATTTCAAAAATATTCCAACATATTTCGACATATTATAACCAATCTGGATTTTCATGGAATTCCCCCAATAACTTGAGAATATATCTGAAGTTACTTAGCAGGGATTTTGGCCGGACAGCTACTTAACACGATCTCCATCGGTACCCTTTTAGTGAGATTTTATATAAGCAGGTTTAACGAAAAAAAGTAACGCGACTGAGGGGTGTTTTAAAATAATTGACGTCTGTCCAAAGAGCGGTACTGGACAGCTTCGGCCACATGGATTTCTTCGATCAGCTCACAACCTTCCAGGTCGGCGACGGTGCGGGAGACTTTTAAAATCCGGTCGTAACTGCGGGCGCTTAAAGACAAGCGCATGAAAGCTTCTTGAAGGAGGTCGCGGGCTGCTTTGGTCATCCGGCAGTAACGCTGCGCCTCCTTCGGGCCCATCCGGGCGTTGCAGGCCGGCGCTGCGCGCCGCACGTGTCCGCGCTCTTCCGTGGCAAACCTCGCCCGCTGGCGCGCCCGGGCAGCTTCCACTCTCTTTTTGATCGCTGCGGAACCTTCCGGCTTTTCCCCGGCCGCGATTTCCTCATAGGGAAGCCTGGGCACCTCGATGTGGATGTCGACGCGGTCTAAAAGAGGTCCGGACAGGCGGGAAATATAGCGCTCCACCTGGTAAGGGGTGCATTTGCATTCCCGCGCCGGATCACCGTGGTAGCCGCAGGGGCAGGGGTTGCAGGCGGCTACCAGCATCAGGCCGGCCGGGTAGGTAATGCTGGCGTTTATCCTGGATATCGTTACAATACCGTCCTCCAGAGGCTGGCGCAGGGCTTCCAGGGCGTCTTTGTGGAACTCAGGCATCTCGTCGAGGAAAAGCACCCCGTGGTGAGCCAGGGATACCTCTCCGGGCTTTGGTACTCTGCCGCCGCCAATAATGCTGGCCGCAGAAGCGGTATGGTGAGGACACCGGAAAGGACGCCTGGCAACCAGCGGCTGGCCCTGGGGCAGCAGGCCGGCCAGGCTGTGGATTTTCGTCGCTTCGATGGCTTCGGGAAAGGTAAGGTCCGGCAGAATTCCCGGGACCCGCCTCGCCAGCATGGTCTTGCCGGAGCCGGGGCTCCCAATCATGATCACATTGTGGCCGCCCGCCGCCGCCACTTCCAGCGCCCGCCTGGCCGCGTGCTGCCCTCTCACGTCCGCGAAGTCAAGCTCATCGTCGCAAAATGAATCCACCAGCCCTTCCGCGTCCTGCTTGAAAGGAACAATATCGTTTTCACCGCGCAGGAATCCGGCCAACTCGGCAAGGGAATTGGCGGGATAAACGTCCATCCCGTCCACCAGCGCCGCTTCTCCGGCATTTTCCACCGGCACGATCACTTCACTTAAGCGTGCTTCCCTGGCTGCCAGGACGTTGGGAAGCACACCTGAAACACCCCTCAAAGAGCCGTTTAACGATAATTCGCCCAGGTATACGTACCCGCCGCAACGCGCCGGATCCAGCTGTCCGGTGGCGGCCAGTATCCCCACGGCTATGGGCAGGTCGTAAACAGGTCCTTCTTTCTTGAGGTCGGCCGGCGCCAGGTTTACTGTAATCCGTTTGACTGGAAATTCAAGGCCGGAATTTTTTATGGCTGCGCGCACCCGGTCCTTCGCCTCCCGCACGGAGGTGTCGGGAAGCCCGACCAGGTCGAAACTCGGCAACCCCCTGGAAACATCGACTTCCACCTCCACTATCTGGCCGTCCAGGCCGTGGAGGGCGGTGCTTTTTACAATGGTGATCATATATGTCTCCCGAAAAAATGTATGATTAGTGTTTCTTTCTATCATTTTTGTTAAAAATCCTGCCTGATGTAAAATTTAACTAACTGGGCTTGCCGAATTATTGTTATTTGTCGAAAATTGCTGGATTATTGTAGAAAACTTGTGAATTTTTTGGAAGGGTTACAGCAACATCTGTAGAAATAAGCGGTAATTTAAAAACTATTAAAGCGAGGAATAAGGAAGTGAGGTATTAATATGGTTAGGACTCTATTATTTTTTATGCAAGGCATCCCCGAATTAATGGGTATCATCGCTTTTAGCTTGGCCCTGGTGCGCGTTCCACTGCGCTGGGGAATTATAACATGCGCCGGTACGGCAATGACTGTAATTATTTTTATTATAAGGTCTTTACCGATGGCTTATGGGCTTCATACAGTCGTAGCTACGTTACTTGTGGCCTTGTTTATTATAAAAACCACCCGGAGTTCTTTATCAAAAAGCCTTATTGTCGCCATTGCAAGCATTTGTACCCTGGCAACCATTGAATTGGCTATAAATTATATATTTTTTGCCGTTACAAAACTCGATCAGCAGGCTGTTATATCAAACGATTATTTATTATGGAAATTACTCGGCTTGCCGCAAGATACACTTATGATCCTTTTTGCCGTGATAATATCAAAGCTAAAAAAACCCGATAAAAACGCGTGGAAGGTTGCGTTGCCTTTTAGCAAAGGCCAGGCTGATTATTAACGGGGGCAAAACTAGGTCTCGTCAAAGGAAATTATTATGTTTTATGCAATTTAATTGAGAAAACGCCTCTTTAGAAGGCGTTTTCTATATGTTCCAGCCTTTTAACTTTACTTTCGCCGTCAAACAAAATAGCAATGACATCAAAACGGCATTCGCAGTTGGTTTTCCCGGCCTTTTTCAGGTACTGCCAGGCCAATTTCCGCAGTTTGCCCTGTTTCCGGCCGGTAATACTTTCTTCGGCCAGGCCGAACTGGTCCCCGCTATTCGAACGGACCTCCACAAAAACAAGAATATCACCGTCCATTGCCACCACGTCAATTTCTCCGAACCGGCAGCGATAGTTCTTGCATAATATACTGTAACCGTTTTTTTCAAGGTATTGCGCCGCAGTCTCTTCGCCCTGCCGCCCCAACAATTTTCGCTGTATTGTCATAACCGTTATTTTACCGACTCCTTTCCTCCAAGCAAATCTTTCACCGGCCGGTAACCGGCCCTGTGAACCGGGCACGGCCCAAAGCGGGCCAGAGCGCTCAGGTGTTCCGGCGTAGCATATCCTTTGTGCCGGTCAAAACCGTACTCAGGATAACGCTCGTGGTAGGAATCCATTAGATGGTCTCTGTATACTTTGGCCAGGATTGAAGCCGCGGCAATAGAAGCGCTTAAGCCGTCCCCTCCGGCCAGAGCCATTTGAGGCAATTCTAGCTGCTCAATGCGAAAACCGTCCACCAGGACATAAGCCGGCTTTATTTTAAGCTCCAAAACGGCCCTGCGCATGGCCGTCAGGCCCGCGTGATGGATATTTTCACTATATATTTCTTCTACTGAAGACACTCCGACAGCCCAGGCCAAAGCCACTTCTTTGATCTGTCCGGCCAGGACTTCCCGCTTCATTGGAGTAAGCTTTTTTGAATCATTCAAATCGAGCAGGCGCGCCCGCCCGGGCAGAATAACGGCCGCGGCCACAACAGGTCCGGCCAGCGGCCCGCGGCCCGCCTCGTCCACTCCGGCCAACGGGTGATGGCCGCCGGCTCTCAAATCATCTTCATAATAGAACATCTTTGCCAGGCGCCGCATCTCCGCGGCCAAGGCAATTTCCTCCCTTTTTAACCTCTTGTAGATCTCCCTGACACCGGCCCTCCGGTCCCCAGCCATAGCCAGAATCAATTCTTCCTCGGCCCCTTTAGGGCTGTTAGCAAGTTTCCTTATCTCCGCAATAGATAAACCGGAAAGATCCAAGGCGCAACCCCCAAATAACTTAAATTACCATAGAGTAATTTCGCAGTCTAGTTATAAATCCCTGCCCTGCTAAAAAATTTTTGCATTGACTAGAAAATCAACCAGAATATTAAAAAAGCCAACCTGTAACCGGTTGGATTATTTTACTCATTTAATTTTCCGGATAATCCATGGTAATCCGCCCGAATTTGCCCTCACGGAACTCTTTTAAAACATTTCGGGAGGCTTTTAATACATCCACGGCGCCGCCTGCTATGATAAAACCCCTTTTCGACCCGACGGCCTTTAACAATTCCCCGGCTTCATCCGGTAACTCCTCCAGCTTATAACGGTTTTTGACCGCTTCAGGGTGGTTCTCCGCCAACCACTTGATCAGTCGCCCGGCCACGTCATTTAGATTAAAAATCTCCTCTTTAATAGCGCCGGTTACGGCAAGTCGGAAGGCTGCCTCGGCGTCTTCCAACTTTGGCCACAGGATACCCGGGGTGTCCATAAGGTCGAGGTTATCAGCCACCCTGATCCACTGTTGTCCCCGGGTAACGCCCGGCTTGTACCCGGTCCTGGCAACCCGCTGCCCAATAAGCTTATTTACAAGGAAAGACTTCCCCACATTTGGAATACCCAGCACCATGCAGCGCGCGGCCCTGGGCCGCCTGCCCGAGGATACCAGCGAAGCCATTTTAGGCGCGGCAAGTTGCCGGACCAAAACCGGCACCTCCCGCACACCCTTGCCGTTCAACAGGTCAACCGCGATAGCGGAAAAGCCCGATTTGATAAAAACTTCTATCCAACGCATTGTTAAATCCGGATCAGCCAGGCCGCACTTGTTGAGCACAACCAGCCTCGGCTTTTGTCCGGACGTTTCGTTGATATCAGGGTTGCGGCTGCTGGCCGGGATCCTGGCGTCAAGTACCTCGATCACCACATCGACCAGCTTCAAGCTCTCCTTAATTATCCTTTTGGCTTTGGCCATATGGCCGGGATACCATTGAATATCCATATCACCGTACCGTGCCTGCCCGGCCCGGCGGCCAGTAAATTACCACCGCTTTGCCCACAATAAGATTTTTAGGCAGGAAACCCCAGACGCGGCTGTCGTCACTGTTGTTCCTGTTGTCCCCCATCATAAAATAGCTGCCTTCGGGCACTTCCTTCGGCCCGTAATCCGCAAACCGCAATCCCTGGGGCAGGTAGTTTTCCGGTACGGGCTGGCCGTTGATATAAAGGCGGCTATTCTTTATCGCCACGGTTTCCCCGCCTACCGCGATCAGTCTTTTTACAAAATTACGTTTGGGGTCTAGCGGATATTTAAAGACTACGATATCCCCGCGTTTTGGTTCCTGAAAATAATAGTTCAGCTTACTCACGATAATCCGGTCATGTTCCTTTAAAGTAGGTTCCATCGAACCGGAAGGTATATAGAAAGGTTCCAGCACAAACAACCTGATAACAACGGCCAGCAGGATCGCAATTGCTACAGACTCGAATATTTCCCTAAAAAACGGGCGGTTACTGTTTTCCGAAGAAACCTCATAACAGCTTTCCTGCTTCACTTTTATGCCTCCTCCGAAAAAAAGAAACATCATGCTGCTTTTACCGCTGATCTTGTTATTGCCGCATTGGCAATTAACGTCGCCAAACCGGGTAATAAAGTAAAACAGGGACTGTATGTGCTCAGTCCCTGTTTGATTACCGTCTATCCCGTTTATCCTGGATACGGGCGGCCTTGCCGCGCAGCTTGCGAAGGTAATATAACCTGGCCCGGCGTACCCGGCCCCTTCTCATGACTTCGATGCGTTCAATTTTTGGGGTATGCAACGGAAACGTCCTTTCTACTCCCACACCGTAGGAAACACGCCTAACTGTAAAGGTCTCACTAAGGCCGCCACCCCTGCGCCTAATCACTACACCTTCGAAAACCTGGATCCTTTCCCGCCCGCCTTCAATAACTTTGACGTGTACCCGGACGGTATCACCAGTGTTGAACTGAATAATATCTTTCTTAGTCTGTTCTTGTTCTATCATTTGGATTAGGTTCATTATAAACCTTCCCTCCTTCCATCGTTAAGCTCAACAAAGACAATTATAGCATAATACATTAAAACGCGGCAAGAATTTTCCTGGTAAATAAATGGGTTAACTTAAATCAGTTCTTGCAGATCTATAATCACTTTTTTTATTATTTCTTTGTCTTCGCCTGTTAATACCACCTGACCAAGCAGTTCAGGGCGGCGCTCCAGTGTGCGCAACAACGACTGCCGCCTGCGCCAGTGCCTGATCTCCTCGTGGTGTCCGCTTAAAAGAACGTCAGGCACCGCCATGCCCAGGTATTCTCTCGGCCGGGTATAGTGGGGATATTCCAACAAACCTTCACAGAAAGATTCTTCACCGGTAGAAGAAAACTCTCCCAATACACCGGGGATAAGCCGCGCTACCGCGTCAACCACAACCATGGCCGGTAATTCGCCGCCGGTGAGGACATAATCACCGATAGATATTTCATCGGTCACCAGATTCTCCCGGACCCGTTCGTCGATACCTTCGTAATGGCCGCAAATTATGACCAGATGTTTCTCTTTTGCAAGGTCCAAGGCCAATGCCTGGTTAAAAGGCCTTCCCTGGGGACACATCAATACCACGCGGCCGGGCCTGGAGCCCCGCAACGCGGCAACATGCTCAACCGCTCCGAAGACAGGCTCAGGACATATTACCATTCCGGCGCCGCCCCCGTATGGGGTATCGTCAACAGTACGGTGCTTGTTAATTGAGAAATCCCGGATGTTAACCAGGTTGACCTCAATCAGCTCCCGCTCCCGCGCTCTTTTTAGAATACTGGAAGTAAACGGCCCGGCGAACATCTCCGGGAAAAGGGTTAAGATATCAATTTTCATTGGGACCACCATTTCAACAATAAACACTCTTACCGCCGCCCGCAGCGTGTAAACTCCGGACCTGTTTGTCTAATCCACCAACCCCTCCGGCAATTCCACCACCATCCGCCGCCCGGTAATGTCAATTTCTTTGACTACTTGCTTCAAAGCCGGGATCAGCACCGGCTTACCCCCGGTTTCCACAACATAAACATCGTTGGAACCGGTCTGGATTATGTCGGTTATTTTACCCAAACACCCGCTGCTCAAGTCAAACACATTTATTCCCATCAGATCAAAGATGTAAAAGCTGTCTGCCGGCAACGGCATCAGATCGTCACGGGAAACTACGAGAAGCCCTCCCTTTAGTTCCCCGGCAGCGTTCATATCCTGTATTTCTTTGAACTTCAATACAACGAATTTCTTATGATGATAGGCTTCCTCAATATTAAACTCACGTATTGAACCTTTAATTGAGACCCTGACCCGTCCCGCCTGCCGGAAACGTTCCGGATAGTCGGTCAGAGGCAGTACCCGGACAGCGCCGCGGTTGCCCTGGGTGTTAGTGATCTTGCCTATGTTGATGTATTCTCCAGCCATTGGTATTTCTTCCCCCGCCAACTTACCTGATAGCAGTGATGATACCATCCTGCAAAACAATTTCTACTCCAAGCACCCGCCGCCAATCGTCACCGACTTTAATCTCCACGGGACTTTCCATCTTTCCGTAGACCACTTCCGAGCCCAGGGTAAGTTGTCCCACTTCTTTTAGCCTGTAGATCAGCTTTTGCCGGTTCTCTGCCATACGCTGACGCTCTTGATCAAGGCGCTGTTTAGCCGCGGGAATCCCCTGCGGACTTTTCTTCTCCAACTCTGACACCAGCCGCTTTTCCTGAAAATCCAGGCGCTGCATATCAGCCTCGATCAGTTGGATAGCTTCCTGGAGTTCCTTCACTGCGGCCTTTTTATAATTATCTGTAACTATTGCCTTGACCAGGACAGGCCTGATCAGGGTTAGACTTTCCATCCCGGAAAACCTCCCGACATTACCCGCCTCCTAAATAATCTCAACCATTACTTTCTTTTTATGCCTGGTAGCCGCGGCCTTGACTACCGTACGGATAGCCCTGGCGATACGGCCTTGCTTCCCGATTACTTTACCCATATCCTCCGATGCTACTTTTAGTTCAATAATAATTGATTTTTCCTTTTCAACCAGATTCACATTAACTTTTTCAGGCTGGTCAACGAGGGCTTTGGCCAAAATTTCCACCAGTTCTTTCATAATCTAGTAGCCTCCCTAATCTACTGACCCTCTCCCGACGCGTTCTTCAACACACCTGCTTTGTTGAATAAAGCTTTCGCGGTATCGGATAGCTGGACTCCCTTTTTCAGCCAATCCAGCGCTTTTTCTTCATTTATGCTGATTACCGCCGGATCTTTTAGTGGATCGTAGTATCCAATTTCCTCAATGAACCTGCCGTCTCTTGGGGAGCGGGAATCCGCAACCACGATACGGTAAAACGGTTTTTTCTTGGCACCCATCCTCTTTAAACGAATTTTTACCACACAACTTCACTCCTTGTCTGTTCATGTATTTCTAAAAGAAAGGTATTTTGGGCATTTTTCCGCCTTTCTTTAAGGTTTTTTCCATGTTCATAAATTGCTTCATGATCTTCTTTGTTTGTTCAAACTGTTTTAGAAGGCGGTTGACATCCTGGACCGTTGTGCCGCTCCCTCTGGCAATTCTTCTTTTTCTGTTGCCGTTCATTACCCTCTCCGGGTCCTGCCGCTCCTGCGGTGTCATTGATTGTATTATAGCCTCAATAGAAACAAGCTCTTTCTCATCCACCTGCAAGTCCTTTATTTTTTTGCCCCCCCCCAGGCCGGGAATCATACCTAAAACCTGTTCGATGGGACCCATCTTTTTAACCTGGGATAGCTGGTCCAGAAAATCTTCCAGAGTAAATTCCAAGCTCCGGATTTTTTTCTGCATTTTCGCCATCTGCTCGGCGTCGAAATTTTCCTGTGCCTTTTCAATTAAGGTAAGCATATCACCCATACCCAGGATCCGCTCGGACATCCGGTCCGGGTGAAAGGGTTCCAAAGCGTCTAATTTTTCGCCGACGCCAGCAAACTTGATCGGTTTTCCCGTGACAGCGCGCACTGAAAGAGCGGCCCCGCCCCTGGTGTCTCCGTCCAACTTGGTCAGCACCACACCGTCGAGATTGAGGCGCCTGTTAAACTCCTCGGCCACGCTTACAGCCACCTGGCCGGTCATTGCATCTATGACCAGAAGGACTTCGGAAGGTCCGATAAGCCGGTTCATAGATTCCAGCTCGCTCATGAGTTCCTCGTCTACCTCCCGGCGGCCGGCTGTATCGATAATAACCAGGTCGTGCCCACTTGCTGCCGCGCTTTTTACGGCAGCCTGACCGATGGCAACCGGGTCTTGCTTATCTCCCATAGTAAAGACCGGTATGTTTAGCTGGCCGCCAAGCACCTGCAGCTGCTTAATCGCGGCAGGCCGGTAGACGTCAGCAGCGGCCAAGAGGGGGCGTTTGCCCTGCTTGCGAAGCAGATTGGCCAACTTTGCGGAAGTTGTTGTTTTACCTGCGCCGTTTAAACCTACCATCATCACAACGGTAGGCGGTTTCGGCGCAATATTTATCTTGCTGTTCGAGCCGCCCATCAGGGAAGCCAGTTCATCATGCACAATTTTAATAACATGTTGTGTCGGGTTAAGACTGGCTTGCAATTCCTGTCCTGCCGCCCGTTCTTTGATCCGGGCCACAAAATCTTTGACAACTTTGAAGTTTACGTCGGCCTCAAGCAGCGCGATCCGCACTTCCCTCAGCGCTTCGTTGACATCGGATTCGGTGAGGCGTCCCTTCCCTCTCAGTTTTTTAAAGGTTTCCTGCAACTTTTCGGCCAAACTGGCAAACAACGGAATCACTCCTTTAATGCCTGGCAATTCAACTTAAACAATTAATCTCTGGGATCCGCGTAACTTAGTCCGGAGACGACGTCAACTCTAAAATCTCGTTTAATATTTCCCTGGCCCGCCGTACCTTGCTGTCTTGACCGGTGGCTGCGTATTCATCAAGCAGGTAACCGGCTTCTGCCAGCTTATCTCTTTCCTTCTTAAATTTAGTCACCAGTCCCAGCTTCTCCTCGTAATCCTCCAGCAACTGGCCGGCTCTTTTCAGGGTATCATGCACAGCCTGGCGCGTAACATCATAATCCCCGGCTATTTCACCAAGTGACAGGTCCTGACAATAGTAAAGCTCCATAAAAATTTTTTGGCGCTCTGTTAAAAGTTGCCCGTAAAAATCATAGAGCAAGTTCATCCAGGCTACTTTTTCTAACACCGGCTCGCCACCCGCCCTATCAAGGTATTTAGCTTTACAGATTGATTTTACTTAAATGGAGCTGTTATGTCAAGGAATTAAACAATTTTTTTAGACCTGAAGGTTTTTTTAACTAAAACGAGAAAATAATATAAATTTGAGCATCAATTATGTTTACTAATGAGGTGAAAATATGAAGGCAGAAAAAAGCAGTATAACACTCAACCGAAAACCAACAGGCTTCATCTCTTTGGCGGAAGCCGTTAATCAGAGCCGGGAGCAAATTATAGACAACCATAAAACCTATCTTAACGCCGGGCTGGCTATGTTGTTGGGCCTTTTAAAATTTGACAAACAGTTTACACATTCCGAAGGGGTTAAGGTTTGGGATGACGCGGGAAACGAATACCTGGATTTTCTAGGCGGCTTCGGCTCTTTAAACCTTGGCCACAACCACCCGCGGGTACTGGCCGCAATTGATCAGGTAAAAGGATTGCCCAACTTGCTCCAGGTATCCATGGGGGGAATAGCGGGCGTGCTGGCAAAAAATCTGGCCGCTGTCACCCCGGGAAAACTACAGCGTTCTTTCTTCTGCAACAGCGGGGCGGAAGCAGTGGAGGGCGCGCTGAAACTCTCGCGGGCAGCCACCGGGCGCCAGGGGCTGGTTTACTGTGACGGCTCCTTTCACGGCAAAACACTGGGCGCACTGTCGGTAACGGGGCGGGACAAATACCGGAAAACTTTTCAACCTCTCCTTCCGGGTACTGTATCGATACCCTTCGGCAACCTGAAAGCCCTTGAAAGCAAATTAAAAGAGAAAACAGCCGCTGCTTTCATAGTTGAGCCCGTTCAGGGAGAAGGCGGGATCATCCTCCCTCCGGCTGACTACCTGTCCGGCGCACAGCAGATATGTTCCAAATACGGCACTCTGCTCATCATCGATGAAATACAAACGGGACTGGGGCGCACGGGAGAAATGTTTGCCTGCCAGCACGAGGGCGTCACCCCGGATATTATGTGCATAGCAAAATCTCTGGGCGGAGGGGTCATGCCCATCGGAGCGTACATAACTACTGATGAAGTCTGGAAAAAAGCTTACGGCGGCACGGACAAAGCGTTGCTGCACACTTCCACCTTCGGGGGCAACACCCTGGCTGCCGCCGCAGCTATAGCTGCGATTGAAGTGATTTACGAAGAGAACCTGCCGGAGCGGGCGCGCGAGAGCGGTGACTACCTGCTGGCCGGACTGCGGCGGCTCAAAGAAAACTACCCATTGATTAAAGACGTAAGGGGCCGCGGCCTGATGGCCGGGATCGAATTCAATCAGCCTGGAAGATTCGCGATAAAAGTATCTTTTGGATTGGCAAATAAAATTTCAGAAGAGTATCTAGGCAGCATGGTCGCCGGGGAACTGCTCAATAAATACCGGATTATCACCGCCTATACCCTGAACAATCCCAACGTTATCCGCCTGGAGCCGCCCCTGGAAGTCACCCGGAAGCAGATAGACACGCTATTGGAGGCACTGGAAGATATTTTCTCCACACACAAGGGATTTATCAGCATGGCCGCTTCCAGCGCAAAAACTATTATTAAATCCTTCACAAATAAATAACTAAAGCATGATTTTTACTATATTTAAAGACGCATGGCTAAATATCAATGCTGTAGCCGGTATCATGTATCCCTTAATTTCAAGTAAGCTTCCATCACCTCTTGTAAAAATGCAACATGTTTTACTTCATTTAAGCCAATAAGCATGTCATTTAATCCATACACGGCTTCATCAAATTCGCCTTTAGGCTCCCGAAGAAGCATATATGGCGAAACATCTAAGATTGCTGCTATTTTAGCAAGAGTTAATAGTGACGGATTCCTCTGGCCTCTCTCAAGATACCCCAAATATGCGTCAGTAATACCTAATTTATGTGACAATTGGCCCTGTGTTAAATTTTTTTTTTGCGGCGCTGCCGAATATTTCGTCCGCAAACCTTCAATATGTCAAACAAGCGTTTTCACCTTCACCCTCCAAGGGTTTTATTCTATAAAATTCCCTGAAATATAATAATTATTCCAACGGGAAACTTTTTACTGTGTAATAATTGAAATTATAAACATATAGTTGTATAATTGTTGATAGTTGTTAGATAAAGTAGACTATTAGTTTCCTTGGGTGGTAGACCATTTCGAAAGAGTGGGGCGCAAAGTCTTGAATCTAAGGCAGCTAAGCCGCTATGATTGTCAAGCTGCAGAAAAAAACGGTGATGCTATACTCGCCCTTACTGGAACAGGCCCCTTAATGCCGGTGGGATGGAAAGGGGTATCGGTAAATGTTTGAAGAGTTGAATAACTTAGTCCAATCAATCGCCGATTACAGTTATGAAACTTATCAACATTCAGTCAAAGTAGGAATGCTTTCCGCTAGAATCGCAAATTTCCTGGAACTATCAAAGACACAAGTATCGTTAATTAAACATGCGGGTTTGCTTCACGATATCGGTAAAATTAAAATTGATCCAATAATATTAAATAAACCGGGAAGGCTAACAAGCAAAGAATTTGCAATTATAAAAAAACATACGGAATATGGTATTAATATACTTTCATCTTACCCCTGGGCCAAGCCTTTCCTCCAACTGGTAAATCTCCATCATGAAAGATGGGATGGTAATGGATATAACGGTATCCATGGAAGAAACATCCCCATGGGAGCAAAAATACTGGCCCTGGCGGACGCTTTTGACGCTATGAATTCCCGCAGGCCCTATTCCCAAATTAAAAGCCGTGAGCAAAGCATCAATGAAATAGAGAGACTTAGTGGCACCCAGTTCGATCCCTGCTTGGTGGAAAAGGTTATTCAAGATTCAGACAAAATATTGATAATAGATTGGGATGGTGTTGTTAAGTTTGAAATCAGGAAATTTAAATGACACCGGAAGAAAGGCACAGATTTCAATTATTCTGTCTGAGTTTGAAATACCTCCAATACAGGACGTACTGCTCATCGGCAGGAGAGCGCCCATTGGCACCAAAGCAGTTCAACGGATGATAGACGTGTTGAGTCCGGAACAATACGAAATTTTAAATGTGAATGAGGGACCTTTTGAATCTGTGGTTATTAGAAAATCACTGTCACGATTGGTTACCCAAGAAAAGCTATTGAGTATTATTTTAGAGGAAGGACATAAAGTTGCTTCCGAAACTGCAGTTTTGAAAGCTCAAATAAATATAGTATTAAATATTAATGTTGAGGTTGATCTATAATGCTTAATGTATCCGAAGTTATGTCCTCCCCCGCTATCACAGTTGAAATCCTAGACAGCGTCAGTAAAGTCGCCACAATAATGGAAAAATACGAAATCGGCGGCCTGCCTGTTTTGGATAACGGAAAACTATGTGGCATTATAACATCTCGGGACGTGCGTCGCGCCCACCCCAATCGTATCGTTGCCGATGCCATGTGCAAAAATGTTGTATATGTTTATATAAATACTCCTTTGTGGGAAGCAAAAAGCATTCTCGAAGAAAAAAAACTGGAAAGGCTGCCGGTTTTAGATAAGTGCAAGCTTGTCGGAGTTGTTACTAAGACTGACATTCTTGTTGAAATTGGCAGACATACAGATCCTTTAACCGGGCTTAGGACAGGGTCATATATAAGATCTCTAGCTGAGAGCATCCTGACGAATAAGAATCAACTGACGGTCATTTTTTTTGATCTTAATGGCTTTGGAATTATTAATAAAACTTATGGACATGTGTATGGAGATCGCTGCTTAAAGATAGTTGGGCATATTTTTGCTGAAAATACTCCCGACGGGCTCTATTTTCCGGGGCGCTATGCCGGAGACGAGTTTATTGTAGTGACAACAGAAAAAAAAGATGATGCCGGATTATGGGCTAATGAAATAATAAAAAAAATAGCTGATACCACAAAGAAAAATGGTGTGCCGGTAACCGTCGCCGCCGGAGTGGCGGGGGGTTGTAGAGAGGGTGCGCGTACAGAACCCCATCTCTCTGCAACTGTCGATGACTTAATCAATTTGGCCAGCCTTGCCTCAACTTTATCAAAACAGAATTGTGAACCAGTTACATTTTCAAGTTGACTTTCATCAACAAGCACCTCGCAACCCACCCAGCATTAGTAGGTAGGGCAAGATATAATGTTTATCAATTGGCTTTTGGTTTTTGATCATCGTTTGTTTCCTTGGCCATGATACTCCTTACTAAATTCCGTATATCATCAATATCAAAAGGTTTTCTTAAATGGTACATTACCATGCCACATTTCTGGGCTTCAATTACTGCATCAAGTTCCGTATATGCCGTTATTATTATAACCGGTACATTTGGAGCGAGTTTCTTTAGTTCTTCCAGCGTTTCCAGACCACTCATCCCCGGCATTTTAGCATCCAGAATGATAAGGGAAGGCACTCTGATACTAACTTTCCGAAGCGCTTCAAGACCATTGGCTGCCATTTCCACATTGTATCCTTCGTGACTTAATATCTCGAATAACAGACATCTCACACCTGCATTGTCATCAACGACTAGTAAATAATCCGACAAGCCTAAAACCTCCTATTAAAGCTATATTTGGCTAATGTCAACAAATATCAAAAATACGGCCATAGTTGATTAATTTCTACCATTCACTACTATTCATTGATGCTTGTATACTTAGTTTATTATCAATAACTGCAGTTGTCAACGTTAGTATTATTTAGAAAGACAATGTTAACCGCTGTCTTAAATTCTTAATCTTGGCTTATCAACCATTAATATAGGGTTTGAATATCCTCGACTTTACGGCCCTGAACAGTTTACCGAGCTAAACTGACTTAAAAATTCCTCAAAAAAAAAACTCACCATAATACAATATGGTAAGTTATTCTGGTCGGGATGACACGATTTGAACGTGCGACCTCACGGTCCCGAACCGTGCGCTCTAGCCAAACTGAGCTACATCCCGTTAACAAAGTATATTATGCTACAGATTAACATTAAAGTCAAGTTGGATTTAATATCTTCCCGGAACCAGGGTATTCTGTCAATTGCACTAATTTGTACCCATCTAATATAATTATTTTTTTGCCTCAATTGTAACTATAACAGTATTAGTGCCACCGCTCCTGATGTATTTGATTTCAACCTGACTGCCTACTTCGGTCCCGCTCACCAGGTCGGTCAGTTCATTGGGGTTGCTGATACTATTACCATTATAACCGGTAATCACATCGCCGCGCTGCAACCCCGCCTTTTCAGCCGGGCTACCTTGCACTACCATGGCAATCAGCGCCCCACTCTGGTTTTTCAAACCGTAATACTGTGCTATTTGACTAGTCACCGGCTGAAGATAAACACCTAGCCAGGGGTGCTCTACTCCTCCCTTGTTAACCAGATCGTCAAAGACAGATCTGACGGTGTCGCTGGGAATAGCAAAACCAATTCCCTGAGCTTGCGCGTTAACGGCAGTGTTGATGCCAATCACCTCGCCGTTCAGGTTCAGCAAGGGGCCACCGCTGTTACCGGGGTTAATTGAGGCGTCGGTCTGGAGCAGGTTTTTGTACTGGCGATCTTGCACAGTTATCGGACGTCCTTTGGCACTGATCACACCCACAGTTACCGTATGGTCCAAGCCGTAGGGGTTACCGATAGCTATCACCCAGTCACCTACCCTAATGCTGTCGGAATTGCCTAGAGACACAGTAGGCAAGTCCCCGCCCGCGTCAATTTTCAATACCGCCAGGTCAAGGTCGTGGTCGGCCCCTATTTTTTTGGCAGGGTACGAACCGTCCCGGCCGGCCAGAGTCACGCTGATTTCATCAGCGCCGTCAATAACGTGCTCATTGGTTAAGATATAGCCGTCTGAAGATACAATAAAGCCCGACCCCAGCCCCTGACTTACCTTGGGTTGTGGTTGAACGCGGTACTGGTTACCGAAAAACTGCTTAAAGAAGGGATCGTTGAAAAATGGATCCAGATTTTCTCCGCCAACTTGTTCAGTGGTATTGATTTTGACTACTGCCGGGCTTACCTTTGAAACAATATCAGGAATGGTATCCGGGCCCAATCCTGGCAATGAACCGGTCACATTTCCCGGGTTGGTCTCATCCGCCCAGGTAAGGTGGGGTAAGCCGTGCAAACTACCGGCAACAGCCACCCCAACCACCAACAGCACACCTACCATAATAGGGGCAACAATTTTTAGCCCTGGTAATAGCTTGAATTTTTTCATTTTTATGTAACACCTCTTTCTGGATTTATAATAATACGACCTCAATTCCTAATGGTATAGGAGAAACTGTCAGCCCCATTTTATAAAAAAACCGGATATCAATTCTCTTGCATGAGTTTATTATATCTGATATTTGTTACGGTTTTATGAACAAACTTTGACAAAAACTAGAATTATAAAAACGGTATTTTAAACATCGCCACACAAAAACAGTCTAATAACCTTTATATATTTTGCGCTTCCGTAACTCAAGTAAGAAAAGGGTTATACCGTTTTTCCCAACCGATGTTTGACGCAGGACCGTGGCCCGGATATACTTTGGTCTCTGGTGGAAATATTAACAGTCTGCTTTTTATCGAGTTAATAAGCTGGGTATGGCTGCCCCCCGGAAAATCTGACCGCCCTATTGAGCCTGCGAAAAGCGTGTCCCCGGTGATAAGATCTTGGCCGCATTTAAGGCTGATTCCACCTTTGGTGTGACCAGGTGTGTGAATTACTTCGAGTGTTTCTTTTCCAATCTTGATAATGTCCCCGTCACACAGAAGTTGGTCAGCCGGCTTCATTGTCACAATAGAACCTATATAAGTCGAAAGGTTTTTCTGCGGATCAGTTAGCATACCGGCGTCTTCAGCGTGAATCAGCACTTTTGCGCCGGTGGCCTGCTGTACCTCGGCCAGAGCGCCGATGTGATCAATGTGGCCGTGGGTCAGGATTATGTAGCGGATATTTAATCCCAAAGAATCTATTTTTTTTAAGATCCTCTTGCCTTCCGCCCCCGGGTCAACCACTGCCGCTTCTTTGGTTTCTTCGCATCCCACTATGTAACAGTTAGATTCAATCTGTCCAACTGAAAATCCTTCTAAAAACATTAATTTGGATACCTCCACTTACTAAAATATCTTTTTGCTGTCGAGAAGCATGGTAACCGGACCGTCATTAATAATTTCAACAATCATGTGTTCACGAAAGCAACCGGTGGCCACCTTTAACCCTAATTTTCCCAATTCATTGACAAATATTTCATAAAGCCTTTGAGCCTCTTCAGGGGAGGCCGCGTCGAAAAAACCAGGTCTTCTTCCTTTCCTGCAGTCACCGTACAGAGTAAACTGCGAAACTGCAAGCAGATCCCCGCCGGCATCCCGAACCGAAAGATTCATCTTACCTTGCGAGTCTTCAAATACCCGCAAATTCGCAACCTTATCGGCTAGATACCTTGCTTCCTCAGCAGTGTCATTGCGTCCCACTCCCAGCAATACCACCAGTCCATGCCCGATTTTCCCGACTACATGACCTTTTACAGTTACCATACCCCTGACGACCCTTTGTACTACCGCCCGCAATATCTACCTCCTCCTAAAAAGTGCTTCGTTATTATCAAGGGATTGTTTAGTAGTGTTTTCAACGGCCGGCCGGCCACCAAAGCTAACTCGTGCTACATCATAAATGTCCTTAAGCCGCCTGATTTTATTTATAATAATTTCAAGTTGATCCAGTCCCCTCATCTCCAGCACCATATCTATTACCGCTCCGCGGTCTTTCTTGCCCCGGGCGGTAACCCAGTTGGCGCTTATTTTCATTTCTGTAAGAACGGCCATAACGTCGCTAAGAAGCCCCGCGCGGTCCATGCCGATTATTTCAAGCTTTACTTGGAAAGGTTCCCCGAACTCCCTGTCCCAGGCTACTTCCACCAATCGTTCTTTTTCTTCCCGGATAACATATGCAATATTTCTGCAGTCGGTGCGGTGGATCGAAACCCCTCGCCCTCTTGTGATATATCCGGTGATCGAATCGCCGGGCACCGGGTTGCAACAATGCGATAATCTGATTAGAAGATTATCAATACCTTTAACCCGGATGCCCTGAGTAGGCTTGCCCCATCCGCCGGAAGGCCTGGCCTCGCTGATTAAAGCTTGCGCCTCTTCAGCCAGTAGACCTTTTTTTTCAACCTTGGCCTCCTCCATCTTTATCTTTGACAATAAATAATTAGCGGTTATGACACCGTCGCCGATAGCTGCAAACAAGTCCTCAACAGTTAAGATATTCAACCGTTTACCAATATCAAGGAATTTATCACTTTTTATCTGATCGGTATCGATTCCCTGCTTCCTTGCCTCGCGCTCAAAGCTATCCTTACCTTTAAGGATATTCTCTTCACGCTGTTCCTTTTTAAACCACTGCCTGATTTTCGTCTTGGCCTGTGAAGTATTTGTTAAATTAAGCCAATCTCTTTTAGGAGCGCTATTTTTCGAAGTCATTATTTCAATGATATCGCCGTTTTTTAACTTATATTCCAGCGGTACAATCCGTCCGTTTACTTTTGCCCCTCTACAACGGTGTCCAACAGCGGTATGGATGCGGTAGGCAAAATCAAGAGGCATCGACCCTGCCGGAAGTTCAACCACATCACCTTTTGGCGAAAAAACGAAAACTGTGTCGGCAAACAGGTCTATTTTCAGGCTTTCCATAAACTCTCTAGCGTCACGCAAGTCGTGCTGCCATTCCAAAAGCTGGCGCAACCAAGCTAACTTCTTGTCAAAATCGCGATCTCCCTTTCCTCCTTCTTTATAACGCCAGTGAGCGGCAATGCCGTAGTCTGCCGTGCGGTGCATCTCCCAGGTGCGAATTTGTATTTCCAGAGGTTCCCCGTTCGGTCCAATTACAGTAGTGTGAAGGGACTGGTACATATTAGACTTGGGCATGGCGATGTAATCTTTAAATCGCCCGGGGATGGGTGTCCACAAGGTGTGAACAATACCTAGCGTAGCATAACAGTCGCGCACCGTTCTCACAAGACAGCGGACAGCCATTACGTCAAATATCTCATTCAAGTCTTTCTGTTGTTTCAACATTTTTTCATTGATGCTATACAAGTGCTTCGGGCGGCCCTTTATGTCAGCTTCAACACCCATTGCCGCGAGTTTGCTCTTTAATATTGAAGTTGCCAAAGTGATATATTCTTCGCGCTTGCCGCGGGTCTTGGCGATTTTATCCACCAAAGCAAAATATCTTTCCGGTTCAATGCAGCAAAAAGCCAAGTCTTCCAGTTCCCATTTTATCCTGTAAATCCCCAGGCGGTGCGCCAGCGGGGCGAATATTTCCAGGGTCTCCTTCGCGATTTCCACCTGTTTGGATACCGGGTGGTACTTCAGTGTACGAATATTATGCAGGCGGTCGGCCAGTTTAATCAAGATGACCCTGATGTCTTTGGCCATAGCCAGGAACATCTTGCGGAGGTTTTCGGCCTGCTGTTCCTCCTTGGATTTATACTCGATCCTGCTAAGCTTGGTAACACCGTCTACCAAAAGAGCAACTTCACTTCCAAACCGCTCCTCAATATCGGCCAGGGTGATTCCGGTGTCTTCCACCACGTCATGCAACAACCCCGCGGCTAAAGTCTCTTGATCAAGTTCAAGTTCTGCCAGGATTTTTGCCACTTCCACAGGATGGACAATATAAGGTTCGCCGGAGAACCTTTTCTGTCCCCGGTGGGCTATATCGGCATATTCAAAAGCGCTGCGAATAACAGAAAAGTCAGCCTTGGAACTGCACTCCTCAAGTTTTTGAAGAAGCTCTTCCAAAAGCGCTTCGTTCTCCGCAGCTGTACGCCCTAACTGGGAAACTGGTTCATCAATGGGAGAAATACAGGCGGGGTTTTCCATAACAGATCAATTTCCTTTAAAATAATATTGCCCTAATTTATTCTATCGTAGTTATCAACTTTACTCTGCCACCCAAACTTATATTATATCATTGACAGTTCCTGTTAATATATTTGTCATCCAAGCGATTGATTCGTTCTTTATCTGATGAAGCTGAAGATATGTTTGTGAACTAGCCAAATCTTTTTTATCCCGGGGCGCCGGTAATAGCCTTATTTGAATTGACTTACCTTTCTCCCGAATAACCACCAATTCGAGTTCGCTCAGGATCTTCAGGGCTATACTTACAGTATAATCGCGGATTTGGGGCGGACCCGATTTTGCCAGCGCACGTGCGGCCATTGACGGATCAAGCGTTAATTGCCCATTCCCGTTAACTTTACGGCGCAACATTGTATAAACACGGGCCAAGCACTCCCAGCCCGGCGCCATTGTTTCCAAGTAAGCCAAGTTATTTTCAAAGTCGTCTTTACCAATAAACTGGTAAGCCCTACCACTCGATTTAACTGCATTTGCCGCAAAGTTTATTATTTCCTGGTTATAGGGAAGTTGGCAAATCACAACCTGGCCGGCGTTAATACCTAATGAATCGGCAAGGACCGGGGTGGTTACCAGAATTATTAATTCACCTCTCTCGAACGTTTCCACACAATCTGATAAAACGTCTTTTGACAGCAGGTTATGGCAGAAAGCTATTTTTCCTTTCAGGGCCGGAAAGGCTTGTTGCAGGTAATGAGCTATTTCTATAGTCTGGTAACCACATGCGGTAATCACCACTGTATGCTCTTCACCAGCAATCAATTCCGCTAATCTGACAAGCCGCTCAACGGGGCCACGCAGATCTACAAACTCAACCCTGCCATTCTTCGTGCAAAGATTATTATAACTCGGCCGGACCACTTTTGTTTTTTCTATATTCTTATGTATTGTTAAGATAAACTCTGGTATGAAGAGTTCTCCGCTTTCTTCAGGCAAGCTTTGTGTGGAAGCTGCTTTTATGTCTTCCTGCCCTGAAAATTCCAGCACCGCCGGTCTGGCTAAATCTTTTACCTCTAACTGCACCGAACGCCTGCCGTTATATTCATTCATGCCCGGCACAAAAGCAAGGTCAACCGCTTCGTTTGTTGCAAGGACCTCGGCATAAGCGCCAAGGTTATAACCAATGCTGTCAACCGTTACTCCTTCGGAACGAAGGCTCATTTTCAAATGGATGGAGTCCCTGCCCACACCCCGGCATGACAAAACCGAAGCTTTTTGACAGCCGAGAAGTGGACTCGGATTATTAGGCCCGAAAGGTTGCAGAAGGTTAATTTCTTCAACCAGTTCCTCAGAAACCTGTCTCATATCAATTATACCATCGAGATCTAAGCGAGGGATCATTTGATTCTTGTTAATCACAATATCGGCATACTGGTTTATTGCTCTGTAAAAAACCTCAATCCCGTCCGTGGAGATAGAAAAGCCCGCTGCCAAGGCGTGCCCTCCAAAACTAATCAGATACTCCTTGCAGTATGATAGCGCCTTGTATATGTTAAAATCTGGAATACTTCTCGCTGAGCCCTTGCCTGGATTGCTGTCAAGGGATATTAAAAGTACTGGCCGGTAAAAACGGTCTACTAAACGGGATGCAACAATGCCGATTACCCCGGGATGCCAACCCGCTGAAGCAAGCACGATCACTTTGCCTTCAGCCAATTCGGGCCGCTCCTCCAGTAATTTTAGAGCTTCTTCCAAGACCGCTGATTCTATTTCCTGCCTGGCCTGGTTATTCCGATGCAACTCATTGGCCAATTCCCAAGCCTCTCCAACGTTATTTGCAAGTAAAAGCCGGGCTGCCATGTCAGGGTCGCCGATACGTCCCGCCGCGTTAAGCCGTGGTGCAATTCTAAAGCCCACCTCGTTGGTTCCCAGGATGTCCTTACTGAACCCGCTTACTTTTTTCAACGCGTTTAGTCCCGGACTGGTGGTGCTCAACAACCTTGGCAACCCATGTCTAACCAGAATTCTGTTTTCACCATGGAGAGGTACAATATCAGCAATAGTACCCAGACAAACAAGGTCCAAATAGTCCAACCAGGCCTGTTCTTTTACCCCGGCGTTATCCAAAAGTGCCTGGGCAAGCTTAAGCGCCACGCCTACTCCTGCCAAATCTTTAAACGGATAGCTACAGTCCTGTCTCTTGGGGTTAATAATAGCTAATGCCCGCGGCAACATCGGAGGAGGTTCATGGTGGTCAGTTATAATCAAGGTCAGCCCACTTTCTTCCGCCCATGCAGATTCCTCAACAGCGCTTATTCCACAGTCAACGGTTACAACCAAGCTAGTTCCTTTTTCCCGGTACCGTTGCAAGGGATCTAAATGAAGGCCGTAACCGTCCTCCATGCGGTTTGGGATATAATATTCCACTCTCGCGCCGAGACGCCGGATAACCTGCACAAGCAAGACCGCCGCAGTAATACCGTCAGCGTCATAATCACCGTAAATTAATATTTTTTCTCCAGCTCCCGCTGCCTGAAAAATTCTTTTAACAGCAATCCCCATATCCCTTAACAGGAATGGGTCGTGGAGTCTTTCTAGCTCACAGTCGAAAAAGGCATGGCACTGCTCAACAGTATAGATACCCCGGTTGATTAGCAGCTGAGCCGTTATTGTGGAAATCCCCATCTCTCTCGCTAATATATGTTGCAAAGCGGGAGCGGGAGTTTTGACACGCCAAATTTTTTGCTTTTTCATATGAGGAAATGATTTCATAATTACTAAAATTATAATCGACCCTGCAGTGTTTGGCAACGCAAAGCCATAGTTAAAAAATAAACATGGTTATAAAGCTTACTCAGGTAAAACTTATTTTCGGCCTTTCTCATATTGGGCACGTTTTTTGTGAGATGATCCACATTTTATATCCTTTGACTGTCCGTTTATGTTCATGCAACATCCTATGCAATTTTCGCCACACGGCTCCGCGTGAATTAAAACATGAATTCCACCAAGCTTAGAGCTAATTTCTTTCTCAATCTGATCACAAAGAAGGTGTGTTTTATTTATAACCATACGTGCTGGAACCACCAGGTGCAGATCTACATAACGCTGAGAGCCGGCCTTCCTGGTCCTTAGTTTATGAAATTCGACAAACTCAAGGGAATTTTTATTAAGGACATCTCTAATAACTTGCTCTTCTTCCTCTGGTAAGCCGGCATCCAAAATACTGCTCATAGAATCCCTAATCAACTCTACTGCGGACTTAAGGATTAGAAATGCTACACCGATAGCAATCAACGGGTCTATAATCGTTAGCCCGGTTAATTTGATCGCGGCGATTCCTGCCAACACGCCAAAAGATGTGTAAACATCGGTACGCAGGTGCCAGGCATCTGCGGCCAGCGCAGGGGATTCGGTTTCACGGCTTACAATGAATAATTTCCTTGATACAAATATATTTATTATAGCAGAAATCCCCATCACTGCGGCCCCCAGGTCCAGTGAGTGAATTACTGCCCGTCCGTAAAGTTTTGGAAAAGCGTTAAATATAATAATAAGTGCAGCTATTATGATTAATAACGCTTCAACAATACTGGCAATGTTTTCATATTTTCCATGTCCGTAATGGTGTCGTTCATCAGCCGGCTTGGAGGACTCTTTGACTGAAAAAAAGGCGATCAGAGCTGCAATTAAATCAAGACCAGAATGAATAGACTCGGATATTACACTCACAGAGTTCATGGTTATCCCTATAGCTAGTTTACTAGTGGTTAGAAATAAATTAGAAGTTATGGAGAGGCATGCTGCCTTGAGCTTTTCATTCACTTTGCAACACTCCAATCAAAAATAAATTGCCCGGAAACCATCTCTATAACACAGACGTCCCACGGGCAAAACCGTTGCCTTACGGCCCGACTTTTTTTTCAGCCTGACTCAAGGGTTATTATAGCATAATACAGCTGTTATAACAATCAATGTCCAGGCAATAAAAAAACTAATTTGACATTATTAAGACAATACATTTAGAATAAAGTATAACTATTTGATGGAATTATATTTTTTATCTAAGAAGGTGAGACAATGATTCCGGTAAAAGTGAAAGAGATCGCATATGATATTATGATGAACCCGGTAATACTATTAATTGACGAAGATGAATTGAAAGCGTTGCCAATCTGGGTAGGCCCCTTTGAGGCTCATGCTATTGCGCTTGCTCTTCAGGGAATCTGCCTTGACCGTCCTCTCACTCATGATCTTCTAAAGGGAATCTGCGATAGACTGGAAGCTCGGTTTAGCATGGTTGTTATTAATGACGTGGTCGATGGAACATACCTGGCTGAGTTGCATATGTGGCATTGCAACAAGGAGTTAATAATTGACTCACGTCCGAGCGACGCCATAGCCCTGGCTGTTCGAACCCAAATACCCATATACCTGAGTGAAAAGGTTGCAAAGGACTCATTGGCTATCAAGGACTTATTGAATGAAGAACAGCAAAAAGAATTAAAAGAGCTCCTTGAGTCCAACCGGTTAAAAGAACCCAAGAAATCACTTCATTAAAATATACACAAATGTATATACTCGCCCTTTTTGATATTGCAAAGCGCGGTGCTTGTCCCATAAGGTACAAAGCGGCTTACTTTTTTAGTAAATCCAAATAAGCCTTGTCGACAGGTACCACTCCCTGGCCTTACCTCAATTTTTTTATAGCGGCTCTCAGCATTTGCCTGGCGTGGCGCCTGGTTATATCTGTAACTTCCCGGCCGCCAATCATTCTCGCCAGTTCTTCCACCTTTCCCGTTAGATCAAGCGGTTCCACCCTGGTGAATGTCCGCTCACCTTCAATCTCTTTAAACACGCGATAGTGGACATCGGCATGGCTGGCTATCTGAGCGGCGTGTGTTACACAAATAACCTGGCTATGCTCACTGATCCCGGCCAGCTTTTCTGCCACGGCATGAAGCGCCCGGCCGCCGATTCCGGTATCTACTTCATCAAAAATGAGAACTGGTATTTCATCAACATTAGCCAACAATGCCTTCATGGCAAGCATAATCCGCGAAAGCTCTCCTCCCGAGACAATTCTTGCCATAGGTTTTAATGGCTCTCCAGGGTTTGGTGAAATTAAGAAGTCCACGTGTTCCGCACCTCCTTGGTTCATCCCGGTAACTTTTGTAAAAGCCACCTGGAATTCCACCCGCCCCATTTCCAAACTGGCCAATTCACGAGATATAGCTTCTTCAAGTATCTTTGCTGCTCTTTGACGGCAGGCGCTTAAAATTTCAGCAACTCGCCAGTAAGATTGCTCCAGCATTTTCAATTCTCTTTCCGCAGCTTCCGCCAGTTCTTCTCCACTCTCAAGATTTTCAAGTTCATTTCGGGCATAATCAAGATAACTCAATATTTCTGGTATGTTTTTCTGATATTTTTTTTTCAGGTTATTAATAAGCTCCAGTCTTTCCTCTACAGCTTCCAGCCTCTGAGGATTATGCTCCACCTTGTCGCGAAAGCCTGCTAATTCACGCGCTATGTCCTCTACCTGGTAAAGTACACACTCAAGAGATTTATGCAGATATTCCAGACGTTCGTCCAAAAGCGTCAGGTTTTTTACTGATTCCAACCCCCGGGACAGCAGATCCGTAACAGAAGCCTGTCCGTGACTACCCTCATACAGCAAGGAATAGGACTCTGCGGATAGAAGACATATTTTTTCGGTATTAGCGAGCAACTTTCTTTCTACGGATAATTCCTCATCCTCTCCGGGTTTCAGAGCAACCCCCTCGATCTCATCGATCTGGTGACGGAACAGTGCCGACTGCCGGAGCTTTTCACCAACGTCACTACTGAGGCGTTCAAAAGTAAGGAGAGTTTCCTTCCACTGGAAATATATATTATTGACCTCTCTTAGAGCCTCCAGGACCGGGGCGCCACCGAACCGGTCCAGCAGGTGCCGGTGTCGCTCTTGATCAAGCAGCGAATGCTGCTCATGCTGGACATGCAGGTCGACAAGATTACGACTGATGTTTTTATAAAAACCAAGGGTTACCACATGTCCGTTCAAGCGGCAGATATTCTTGCCTGCATGGGTAATTTCCCTGGTCAAAATTAGTATACCGTCATCAGGAAGGTCTATCCCCTGCTCTTCAAGCATTGAGATAATATTGTAAGAATTCTTGATATCAAAGGTTGCCTGAACCAATGCTTTTTCTGAACCGGTACGGATTTGTTCACTGGCAATCCGGCCGCCCAAGGCTACCTGCAAGGCATCAATGATAATCGACTTACCGGTGCCGGTTTCCCCGGTAAGTACATTTAAACCGGCTTGAAAGTCAATTGTTAATAAATAAACAAGCCCAAAATTCCTGACAAATAGATTAAGCAACATATTATTACCCCTTATTCAGGTTTTCAAGCCTTTTCAATACGGCCTCAGCCGTGCGCTTTTGCTTAATTACCACCAGGATGGTGTCGTCCCCGCCTACCGTGCCGATTACTTCTTGCCACCCGGCCCGATCTAACGCCGAAGCCACGCCTTGCGCCCCTCCGGGATGGGTTTTTATAACGATTAAGTTTTCACTCAGCGCCAGCCCGACTACTGAATCACGAAAGAGGCGCTTTAACCGGTCTTCCGCACGGGGAGCAGTTTGTTCACCGGGGGAAACGTACCTGAAAAGGTGATTATCACAAGGTATTTTGATTAAACCAAGTTCCTTAATATCTCTTGAAATGGTGGCCTGGGTTACTTTAAAGCCGCTTTTTCTCAGGATGGCGGCAAGATCTCCCTGGGTTTCAATTGATTGCTGCCGGATAATTTCAAGGATTTTGCGCTGCCGCCTGGCTTTCATTTAAAGCACCCGCTTTCTCAACAATAATAACCATCGGCGCGTGTTTAGCGCGGTTTAAAATATTTATTTTGATAACATTGTAATTAGCCCGGTCCAGACCATAAATAAATTGTTCTACCGCATCGCGTTCTTCTGAGCCGCCGGGATGGCCGGTGTAGATGACCAGGGCAACTCTTCCTCCAAGGCGCAGCAACCTTATCGCAGATTCCAGCGACACAACGGAGGTGTCAGGCTTGGTAACCAGGCTGTGGTCGCCACCCGGCAGGTAACCGAGGTTGAATATAACCGCATCTACATTTCCCGAGATTAGACTTTCCATTTCCTCGTGGCCTGAGTTGATCAGGGTTACCTGTTTGGCAGCTCCGTAGCGTTCAAGTAGTTCGCGTGTCTTAATTAACGCTTTTTTTTGTATATCGAAGGCGTAGATCCGCCCCTCAGCCTCTACCAAACGGGCCAAAAAAAGAGTATCGTTTCCATTACCGGCAGTAGCGTCCACCGCTGTTCCACCGCGTTTTACAACCTCGGAAATGAACATATGCGCTAAATGAACGGCGTTCCCCAATCCCTTAGTCACTTATCCGGTCCACATCTTCTTTAAGCTTTTTTCTGAGCAATTCAAAAAATCCCCTGCCTTTAAGTCTTAAGAACTTGGCATTATGCGGCGCGCGCCTGATCACAACCTGGTCATATTGCAGCAGGCTGAAGCCGTGCTGTCCATCCATTGTTAACATCACTTCCCCTTGGCGGGAGAGGATAACCACTTTGATTTCACTTTCAGGAGCGACAGCCTGTGGCCTGGCCCCAAGGGTATGCGGGCAAATCGGGGTAATGAGCATTAAATTCAGATCGGGAGTTACGAGCGGCCCTCCGGCGGAAAGAGAGTAAGCTGTAGAACCTGTGGGGCTTGCTATGATCAAACCATCAGAAGGGTAAGTGTTGACAAACTCGCCGTTAACATAGGTTTCTAAAAGGATTAACCTGGCAAAAGCTCCCTTTGTTATCACAGCGTCATTCAAGCCTATCATATGTTCCACCACTTTGTCCGCTCTGAATACCATTGCTTCAAGCATCATTCGCTCTTCAACAAAATATTTCCCGGCAAGCAGCATATCCATGGCAGGCAAAACATCTGGAATATCTATCTCCGTCAAGAAACCCAGGTGTCCCAGATTTACGCCAATGATGGGCGTTCCTGCCGCTGCCACTTTTCGGGTTGTCCTGAGGAGCGTACCGTCCCCTCCGAACACGATCACACATTCTGCTTGCTCAACCAGGTATTTCTCCGATGTTCCTAATCTGGATAGACCCAATGGACGAGCGGTATCTTCGTTGATTAAGACTGTGCAGCCTCTGTCTTCAAACCAGCGGACAACTTCCCTTACAAGGTTTCCTACCCCTTTTTTATTTAAATTTATTGCTAGCCCGAAAGTATTCAATTAGGGAAACCTCCCTGGATCTTAGCGTCAATGGTATAGTTCGGCATGGGCACGTTCAACTACGGCCCTAGGTTTACAGAAGTACTGATTTCCCGATTTTATGAAGTACATCAAATACTCGATATTTCCTTCCGGCCCGGTAACCGGTGAAAAATCAAGGCCACCAACTGACCACCCTAATTCGTTTATTAAACCGGCGATATTTTCGATGACCTCAATTTGAACCGCAGGATCCCGGATCACCCCTTTTTTACCGACTCTTTCACGGCCAGCTTCAAACTGAGGCTTGATCAGTGCCACTCCTGCAGCTTTTGGGTGAGTTAATTCACCAATTATTGGTAAAACCTTGCTTAATGAGATAAATGAAACGTCAACGGTTACAAAATCCGGCACTTCGGCAAAAACTTTCCCCATAAGATAACGGATGTTTGTACGTTCAAGGACAACAACCCGCGGGTCGCTTCGTAATGACCAGGCAAGCTGGCCATAACCAACGTCCACAGCATAAACCAATCTGGCCCCATACTTTAGCGCGCAGTCGGTAAAACCGCCTGTGGAGGCGCCAACATCCAGTACAACCTTTTCATTTAAGTCAAGGCCGAAGACTTTAATCGCTTTTTCCAGTTTCAGTCCTCCGCGGCTTACATAGGGATTTACATTTCCACGCACCTCGACAATAGCCTCAGAGTAAACTGTCCGGCCAGGTTTATCTACCACTTCGTTATTTACATAAACAAGGCCGGCCATGATTGCCGCACGTGCTTTTTCCCGGCTGTCAAAAATGCCGTCTTCAATAAGCCTGACATCCAACCTTTGTTTTTTCCGGGACAAACAAAACCCCTCCATACAGATCCGAAACATATGCCTTAATATAATTTAACATGAGTATCAAGTTAGCTCAGCAAACCATCCACTAGCTGGCGGTAAGTAACCGTTGTCGTTTGAGCACATGCAT
>MVRN01000055.1 GCA_002067965.1 Pelotomaculum sp. PtaU1.Bin035 | reverse complement strand
CAAGAGCAACTTTTATAAACTTTGCCGAATCTACATGTTTATATCATTCGTTTTTTAACATTTTGCAATTGGCTCATATAATAAATAACATACCTGTGAACAGAGTGATTATCATGAAGAAATGTCTATTTGAAAAGCTCTACTGTCTTAGCTTTTCCCACAAAGGAGAACCCGCGCAATTAATCGCGCCCCTTTTGGATATTGTCAAGAAAGCGCTAAATCTATGTCAGGTTGTTGTCTTCGAGCGCAATTTAGAGGGGTATAAGGTTGTTGCTTCCAGCCCACTTTACATTGGCGGGTTCGACGAAATCTGCGGCACAAAAAACTGTGTCCGGGTTGAACTGAGAAATCAAAAAGGATGGAATATCGGTGTTTTATTCCTCGTATTTAAAAAGCGCTATAAAATGACACCCAAGCTCAAAAAAATAGTAAACGCTTTTACTTGTCATATTTCGGGGTTAATGGCAGATCGTGAAGATATTGCAAGTTGTGAACTCCACCTAAAAAAAGAGATTGACCGTTACAGATACTTGCTTACTCATGATAACCTAACCGGTCTATATAACCGTTATTATTTCGAGGAACATATAAAGCTACTCGAAGGCAGTGATAAATACCCCATCAGCATAATTATGATTGACGTCGATGGCCTGAAGATTATAAACGACACGATGGGCCACCGTTATGGAGATGAAGCCCTCACCGCCGCCGCCGAACTACTTAAATATGCTTTTCGCAAAGAAGATATAGTAACCAGGATCGGTGGAGACGAATTTGCAGTGCTATTGCCCGAAACACCACAAACAGTCGCGATACAACGTTGCAGAATACTATCTGAAGCCTTGAAGAAACGTAATAAAACCAATAAAGTACCCTTTCTTTCCCTTTCGACCGGCTTCGCCACTTCAAACGGACCCGATCAACCCTTAATGGACGTTTTAGAAGCGGCAGATATTAATATGTATGGCCAAAAAACAAAAAACCGTTTAAAAACAAGTAAAGCCATATTGTTTAACTGCCGGCCATTCATTGCTAAGCCAGCCGAAAATATCGTAAGCATATAGATGTCTACCTTATGGTTTAATTTTTCACTGGTTAATTTCAACAATATCCCGGTCATGCAAAACATAATCACGGTTGACAGACTGGCCTTCATAACGAGCGGAACCCCAGATCCTGACATTTTTCATTAACTTCGGCAGGTCACGGTGTATAGATGCCGCCAGATCCAAAACGGTGCTTCCCATTTTTAAAACAAAGGGAGTTTTCAGGTCAGGCTCTTTGCCCGGCACTTTGGTATAAATCCGAATCACCTTGAGTAATTCATAGATTTTCTCACGTAGCCACTCCAGACCAAGTCCTGTTTCAGCCGATACGGGTATTAATTCCAATTTCCGGGGACCTAACTCTCTCATAATATGAATATTATCAATGCTACCACCGACGTCCGCTTTTGCAGCAAGTGCCAAGCACCGATCAGGTGATATCCATTGTGATCGAGTTGTTTTATCTTCCCGCACAATTTTCTTTTCCAGTAAATAAGTGTAGCAGGCTTGAAGCTGCTCCAGGCAATTATCTGAACCGGCGTCCACAAGAATGAGCAAGGCGTCGGCGTTACGCAACGTACCGGACAGCCCGTCCGGCACCAGTTCTTCCGTGAGCGGCGGGGTATCTACTAACTGGATTAAAACATCCTGATAAGGCATCATCCCGGCCAGGGGTACGGTGGTGGTAAAGGGATATTCGGCCACTTTCGGCCTGGCTCTAGTCATGGCAGCAAGCAAAGATGATTTGCCGGTATTAGGGAAACCCAGCAAGACCACCTGGCCCGCGCCCTGTTTTTCCACCCGGAAGGGGTCTATGCGTCCGGTTTTTGACTTTCTTTGCCCCTCTTCTTTAAGCTTGGATATACGTTTTTTTAAGTCCGCCTGTATCTTTTCCGTACCTTTATGCTTAGGAATAACCGCCAGCATTTCTTCCAGCGCAGCGATCTTATCCCCGATGGCCGCTGCCATTTTAAAAGCTTCTTCAGCTTTGTAATATTGAGGTGTGAGATTGGCCGGCAATTTTTCCACCTTCCTTCCGGTTGGAAACGCGTTTTCTTATATATTTTATTTATATTTAATTATACTTAATTGTTTTTGATAAATAAATATACGAAGGGATATCCTGATAATATAAGATTAAGACGTATCTTTTTTAATATGTATCATTTATCACGTTCATCATAGATAGGGTGGTCGAAAAGTGAAAATAATCGTTGACGCCGACGCCATACCTAGAAACGCATTGGAGATATGCCGGCAGGCCGCCACGGAATTTTCGGTTTCCCTGGTTACCGTAGCCAGCTTTAACCACCAGATTGAATCGGAACATCATGTGGTTGTTGGAAACGCTCCCCAGGAAGCGGATTTACAGGTAGTGAATTTAACCCGTGAAGGAGATATCGTGGTCACTCAGGACTGGGGTTTGGCTGCAATGGTTATCGGCAAGGGAGCCGCGGCCGTTTCACCTGCGGGCCGCATCTTCAACCCGGCTACAGTTGACTTTCTTCTTGAAGAAAGAGAGTTAAAAGCAAGACACCGGAGAAGCGGCGGCAGGACCAAAGGGCCGGCTAAAAGAACAGTAAAGGACGATAATAACTTTAAGAAAAACCTATACAAGCTTCTGGAAACTGCTTGCAATTAAATCATTTTTGTCTGTGATATTTCCGGTAATCCTGATCACCTCGCCGCAATTACGGCATTTCTTGCCATCCAGGCCGGTTACGCGGATATTGTAGCCGGTCCTGCTGATTACCTTTTTCCTGCATTCCGGACAGTAAGTGTCCTGGTCATCCAATTCCGGAGCATTACCGATATAAACATATGAGAGTTTTTCCCGGGCGATGCCTGCCGCCTGCTCCAGCGTTGCCAGTGGGGTGGCCCGCAGGTTCATCTCAAAGTTAGGAAAATAACGGGAGAAATGCAGCGGGATCTCTCGATCCAGGGAAGCGACCCAGTCTACCAGCTGACCGATTTCCCACGGTGAGTCGTTCAAGCCGGTCACCAGGAGGGTGGTTAATTCGACATGGCATTCTTGGTGGGCAATTTCTACCGTCCTCACCACCGGTTCCAGCCTGCCTACGCAGTTCTTATGGTAGTAACTCTCCGAAAAAGCTTTAACATCTATGTTCATAGCGTCGATATAAGGTAAAATTTTACGCAACGGAGTTTCATTAATATACCCATTGGTAACCAATACGTTTTTAAGCCCGGCTTTCTTGGCCAAGCAGGCAGTATCCAGCACAAACTCGTACCACATAAGTGGCTCCGAATAGGTATAAGCAATCCCTATATTGGGGTAGCCATGCTCAGCCTGCATCCGGGCTATCTCCACCACTTGATCCGGTGTAAGAGCAGTCGTCGGGGGATCGCCGTGGGCGATGCTCCAGTTCTGGCAGAAACCACAGCGCAGGTTACAACCTACAGTCCCAAGAGAAAGAATAAAAGCACCGGGATAAAAATGATACATTGGCTTCTTCTCAATTGGGTCCAGGCCATAAGACGTCACTTTTCCATAGTTTGTAGCATACAATGTCCCATCACGATTTTGCCTAACCCGGCAGAAACCGGATTTGCCTTCCCGGATTGTGCACAGCTTCGGGCAGAGCCGGCAGGCAGTTAAGTTTTGCTCCTTTTTATCATAATATAAGGATTCATGCACAGGTAAGACCCCTTTTTATTATTTGTACCGGACAACCTCAAACCTCTCCAGATTTACCGGCTCATCCGGCCCGATTCCGGCCTTCTGGCGGGCAATGGATACCTGTTCTTCAGCGGTATCAATTCCTTCCAAGTTAGGCAGCAGCAAACCGCTCCGCCGTCCGGCCCGGACAATTACCCCATACTTTTTAGGATCCAATTCACTTATCTCAACGATAGGTTCAGGTGGCTGGAGCACATCCACAGAATACTCAAGGTCGTTTAACTCTTCTTTACGGACCGGGTGGAAGCGCGGATCGCAAGTACCGGCACTGATGGCATTGGCAATTACTTCTTCTATAATATTTGGCTTGGCCGGTCTAATAGTTCCTATACAGCCACGCAGGTTTCCCTGCTTCTTTATTGATACGAATGTACCCGCCCTGCCCCTGAATTCCTCCGGTATCTCGGCAATATCCGGCTGGGATCCGTCCCCGATATAATTTTCCAGGGTTTTCCGGGCAACATTTACCAGAAAACTTTCCCCTGCCCGGTGCCGGGCTATTTTTTCCCGGCGTTCAGACTGTAGCTTTGCCAGAAGGGAACGTTCCGTGTTTTCACCGCCTGGCTCAAATGAGGCCACAAGGTAGCCGACTCCAAAAGGACCTTCGTATGACAATATCTCAGCCTTGGCATCATACCCGTCCAGTGATCCCAGCATCATGACGATCGAACGGTAGCCACACTCGCCAGCCTCATGGACCAGGGACTGATCCATCTTCAGAAGCCCTTCAACATCCGGGCCGGCCAGCAGCCGGGAAATCTGAGCGTCGAATTCCCGGCCTCGCGGCAAATAGCCGCCGGGTGCGTCCATAGTCAGGCCGTGGGAGAGATCCCCGCTGGCTACCAGTGCCACCTTGCGTTCCAACGATTCGGCCGCCATACGGACAGCGAAGCCGAAAAGGTAGAGCTTCTCAAGCGGCGCCACTGCCATTGACACGTGTACCAGGGGCAAATTTACTCCAACCTTCCGGAAAAAATATAATGGCACGGTAACCCCATGGTCAAGGTGGAGGTTAATGCCGTAATGATTTTCCATATCTTCGTCAAGTTCTACAACCATCAGGCCTGAATCAGAAGCTTTTTCCTTAATTCTACTCACCAGTAACTGGTCGTTTTTCAACTCAAATTTAATTTGACCGGCCCTGAAGTTCCCAAGGTCACCTTTTAACACAGGCAACTGGTTAATACCGATCACATCCTGAAAAAGCGGGGCGTGCGGTGAAATGATCACCAACGTTTCCGCGCCGCTGCGCTTTATCCTTTCACCCAGTTCCAGAAGCGCCTGTTGGGTTGCGGCGACCCTACCCGCTTCCGCCCTTCCCACCTCGGGCACCGCAATTGGAGGATGCGGGCAAATTCCACAGTATACCAATGACATATTATCTTTTCATCCTTTCTAAGTTAACCTTTTAAGATCTATTATTAATTAAAAACTCTCCGGCAGAATAAAAATATAACTATAATAGTAAAATTAGTCTTACCCAAGCCAACCGGGTTCATGTAATAAGGCTATAATAAATGAAGTACCCTCCCAGACCAATTAAAAAAATACCGCTGGCTATAAGAATACCCTTGTATATGCCATTGCTAAAAAATCTTCGTCCCCCGGCGATGGCGGCGGACACCAAGCTATACCAGACAAGATCGGCTAGTATATGTCCGGTAAAAAAAGATGCAAGCCCAATGAGGCCGCTGCGCAGGGACACGGTGATGTAACCAAGCCCAACAGTGGCCCACCATAATATCCAGTAGGGGTTGGAAACACTTACCAGAATACCGGCCACAACCGGATGCATATTCCTTCCCCTATCAGAGCACACGTTTTCAGTTAGTGTTTTTGACATACCGGGTATTTTAGTCTCGGAACCGTCACTCTTCGACTCGGGCTGGAGCACATTGAGAGATGCTTTTCCAGTAACTGCGTCCCTGACTATTTCGAAGCCCATATATATTAAAAAAGCCCCCCCCAATATTGCTATTGTATAAGAAACAATTGATTGAGTCAAAAATTCTGAAAGCCCGCCGGCAAGTGCCAGAATTAAGGCAATTTCCAGGATCCCGTGGCCAAGGGTAATAAGCGGTCCGGCGGTAAAACCCCGGCGGGCGCTCTCTCCGATAGTAATTGTTAGCAGCGGACCGGGCATCATCGCTCCTGAGAAACCAACTATGAAAGCGGTAGTAAAGATCGCCAAAAATTCCATCTTATCACCACCAAATTTTTTATTAAAGTTATTCTTTTTATAAGTAAAAATCCCTGCTGCAAGTGGCTTTCCCTCTTTACAAAATGAAAAACCTGTCTTATTGTTTAAATTAGTGTATTCTTTTTTTAGTTGAGGTTAAACAATATGAATATAAACACTTTAACCAATTTGCTTTTCGAACTGGCCAGCCGGAATATAAATAAGGTTTCACCTGCCGTAAAAACGGAAGGTGTCGCGCACGCGCGTGATGCAATGGCATTAGGCAAAAAAATGCTCGAAACAATAGATACTAGCCTACAGGAGAGACGTCCTGCCCAAGTTGAAACCAAACAACAATTTGAACAACCCGTCACCCCACCGGCCTTTACGCCCCTTCCCCTACGGTCCGAACTTTTTCCGGCAGCCAGGTTTTATACCAGGCTGGACGAAGATAAGACCGGTGCCGCCAGCGCTGCGCGAGAGCCTGCAAATGAAATCTTTATTTACCTTGCTACTGCGAACTTGAGTAATATCTGGGTCAGAATATCATCAAAAAAAGATTTCTTATCAGTAAAATGTTTTACTGATAATGGAGAAACAAGTAAAATCCTAAGAGAGAACTTCCCCTTAATCACGTTAGATTTAAAAGAAATCGGATTTACCGAAGTATGCTTAACCAGCCAGACCCGCGCCGAACTGAGAGGAATAGTAGAGGAGTTGCTTCCTAAATTTGAAGCTTACCTCCTAAACCGGAAAATTTGAGGTAATTCACATGGATTTGCGAAAAGAAATCGCCACTGCGTTGCGTTACGAACCCGGCAAAGACAAAGCCCCGGTTGTAGTAGCCGCCGGCCAAGGACTTAAAGCTCAAAAGATAAAGGAACTCGCTGAAAAATCCGGGGTACCGGTATACCGCGACCAAGCCCTGGCCCAATCCCTGCAAGACCTCGGGATCGGAGCCGAGATACCTCCCGAATTATATGAAGCTGTGGCGAAGATTATTGCTTTTGTAGCCGGGTTGGATAGAAGACAAAAATAATTAAAACCGGCTGCACTATAAGAAATTAATTATTTGTATAATTCGTTTATATTTTCAGGCAAGCAGCCCGCATGAGGAGCACCCAATTTTTATAGACCTATTCTCCATAGATAGATTTCTGTTAAGGCAAAGACCATTGTAGCCCAAAGTATGACTCCGTAGAGGGATTCGTTATTTAGGAAATGTTTATATATGACACGCTTTAACCCTTGGGGGTGACGAATAACAAGAGCCGTGGTCCGGATGGCGGTGTCTGCGGCGTTCTGGATTTGAACATATGCGGACATAAAAAAATACCTCCCAGAATGTGTGTTCTGGAAGTATTATAACAAACTTATGTTTGGGGAGTCAAGGTTTTACGGTTTCCCTTCGGGAAGGAATACTTATTTTTTGCTATTTCTCAAACTAGGGTCAACTTCGTCAAATAAAAGGGTTGTAACCCTGGTGGAATTGCCTTTTTGTATCTCTTCTTTGCTGGCGCTCTTCTCTAATATACCTTTAGACCCTGGCGCCAAGATTGGCTCTTCCTTCTTTCCTTTTGTACTTTTCATTACTACCACACCTCCACTTGAGGTTTTATACTTTTCCACCATCCTATCAATGCCCTTTGAAGTAAAAATGCACAACCCACAAATTAGAAGCAGACATATTTATATGAGATTGAACCTGCTTTATCTACCTTCCATCCAGCCAAAATGTACAACCACCGAACCTTCTGAGTTGGTGGTTGTAACGGCGTTGCCTAAGCGCCACGGGCAGATGGGGCACGTTAATGTTTTTAATTCTCTTACTGTTTAAATGCAGCCGCCAAAGCAACCCATACCCAAAACGAGCAGGATCAATATCAAAAAGATAATGAACGCAGAACTGCCAAATCCAGTCCCGCAGCCAGTGCCACAACCATCAGCGCTTACACCGGTTCCAAATGCCATTTAAGATTCCTCCTTTTGTTTTCTAATAGCATATGCAATAGATGATAAATGTGTTAATCGCTGGTTAAGCACCAATTACCAAGTCATGGAAAGCTAATAAAAATATTGCAATTATTATATAATCGTTGTATATCTTAAATTTGGTTTCATACGGATATTTTTTAGTCGATTCTTTACCGCCATCCCCACTACCACTGGAAACATTCACCATAAAACAGAAAAACCCTGCCGAAGCAGGGTATATCTCATGCAGAATATTCAAGTCACCATCATCGCTTAAGTATCTTACTGTTTAAATACAGCCGCCAAAGCAACCGCCGCATCCCAAGACAAGTAGGACCAAAATCAAGAAGATAATGAACGCTGAACTGCCAAAGCCTGTGCCACAGCCAGTGCCACAACCGACGCCATCTACTCCGAATGCCATTGGAATCACTCCTTTGTTTTTTATAGCATATGCAATAGATGATAAAAGTGTTAATAGCTGGCTATGCACTCAAATTACTCAATTGGCATAAGTTGTATTAACACCAGTGCCACTCGTCTTGGTAGTCCTCCTTATACAAACCCCGGTTCATTATTGGGCCGGGATTTTGTATGCGTGGCAGGCCTGGCTCCCGTACTGCAGCCGGGAGGGCCTGCGCGCATGCACGGTGCGGCTGGTCACGCGGTATCAGCACCGCACCAGCGGCATTATAGATTGTCGGCGCAGCCTCCGGCTGCACACGTCAATTATTGTCTCAGACTACCGACCCCTTTGACAAGAAAAAAGCGCTTATTTCCTGATAGTGAAACTGAGCGGGAACAAGATTACCGGTAAATACAAATCATGTGGAGGTGAGTATGCTGCTCCTTTTGGAGTTGACCGCATAAATATCTGTTCTTTTTTTTCACGGGGCCACTCACTCAATTGTCTATTTGTCTAAGTATCCAGCATTAATAACCATGTAAATAATTCCAAGTTTTACCGGCTTAGCCTGAAACTCTAACCGGTCTTTATCTCGCCTGACTATAATAGATATAGGGTCCATTTCAACATTTCCTGACAAAGATTCTGTTAAATCCTCTGGTGAAGTTACCATGTTCCCTTTTATCGATTGAATAATATCACCAGCGTCCATACCTAAAGTTTCGGCCTGGCCTCCTTTTGCTATTGATGTGACCACAATTGCGGCAGAAATTTGATTTCCGTATTCATCCAGATAAATAGTCTTTGCTTTACCGTCAACCATAGTATTAATAACTTTTTCCCAACCAAGATAATTTGTTATAAGATGTTGACAGTATGCCGCTTCCTGTTGATATCCGAATTTCTCCAGCGCCATGCTTGTTTTGTACATTCGTTCTACATTATTAAAACGATCTAAAAGCTTATCCTGGTACATGCTAGATCTACCCCATCCAACATTCAATTTTTCCCATAATGTATGACTGTTAAGACTAGAAGGGTGGTCTGGCCATTTCATTATTTCTGAATAATTTTTCAATGCACAAATAACGTTTTCTTCAGTTCTATAAGTGAAGTCATCATTCCAGAATGTCCAAAAGCTAATCATAAAAATAAGAAATAAACTTGTAATTGCACTTCCGGCAAGAAAAAGACCAACCGCCTTAAACCTTTCAATCATAAGATCCCGAGGAGCCGGATATACACAACAGCAACATTTCCACTTGTTAATAATTTCATTGGCAAAAGCTATCGCTAATGTTGGTATAAATAAATAAAAATATTTTTCACCAGAAATCAGGAGCCATTTTGACATAACAAAAGCAAAGACCAGCGGGAATAATACAGTAAGGTAACGGATTATTGGAAAAGGTATTAGAAAGGCGATAAGTGATAAAATTATTAATATCCATCCCCGTTGTTCAATAAGAACTTTAAGCGAAAGGTCAGAAATTGTATATAGTATTAACGTAGATGAGATACAAATTATAACTGACAGGAGTACCAACAGCAATGCAGTTGTCCATCTGGAATAACCAAATCGCATACGTAACCATTGATCGTAATGGGCATTTTCATCAGGAGGCAGGACATGTTTTGACTTATCAGATATATTCTTTAATATTTTAGACAGTACATCACTTATATCCAATAATGCCGAAAGCAGCTTACCCCGTTTTTGCGAGAAACCGGGACGAAGTATACAGTCCCACACTCTGATTATTACACTATTTGAAAAGCGGTTAAATACTGTTTTTAGCTCAATTTTACCATTTAAAATCAGATGTACGAGAGCTGTTTCAACTGCGGCTGTTCCAAGTAGTACACCTAATTCAGATGATGGTGCGGGACTATGACTATCATTTAGTAGTTTATTTTGATATTCACTAATATCTGCAGGTATTTCTTGCCTTAGACTCCACTCACAACATACCCACCATAACAAGAAAGGACTCAAACCTAAAGTTAAACCAACCATACCAAATAATATAAATAAGTAAAAGAGTCAATTGCAAAACTCCAAGCCCTTGATAGATAAGGTTTCCAAGATATCTAAAATTGGCTTTACCCACCTAAA
>MVRN01000054.1 GCA_002067965.1 Pelotomaculum sp. PtaU1.Bin035 | reverse complement strand
GTCCAATAATCTTACAATGGAAGTGTGAAATTAACTCTCAGGCAGCTTAATCTTTAGCTACTATTAACCTGTTTGTAAACCTAGTTTTTACCATTTACTAGGTTTCTTTGGCATGCCTGCATTGGCATATCCTACCAGACCTGTGGGCATTTTTTCGCTCATACTACCTTAAAACAGCTTACAACAGCCATTTTCATCCTCTATTGCTGCCGCTTGTGACACGGGAACTACTCTATTTCCCGAGAGCCTACTAAATTTAAAGAAAAATTTTTTTAGCAAGTCACAACTGATTATTTTCTAGCCTTCAATAGGCTATTTTTTTTAGAGCATATCAAAATAAGAAAAGCTGGAATCGTAATTTAGAACATTCCAAATAGACATAGGATTCCTCATGTACCGAAAACCATCCCTGTATGATATAATAATTTAAGTAGTGGTTTGTACAGGCTAAATGCAGGTGTTAGTTGTTGCGGACTTCCCTGGGTTGCCTCACGAACCACTTAAAAATTGTCCATCGGATTCACCCCCTTATTGTTGGTAAAAGGTCTGACATGCTCCTGGTCTTCCAGCAGCATGTTTTACTTAATCAATCTTCCCTTCATAAATTTAAAAACGGAAGCAGTAAACCATTAATCAACGGTTTCTGGCTTCCGTGTTTCGGTCAGCCTTACTCATTTTTATTTTTTCACACCTCTTCTTGACCTGAATATCGTATCCTATTACCTTGCTATCTTGAACCACTAAAGTGAATGTTCCGTGACTTGTATTTTTCAAAAAATTGCCGAAAGCTTGTAAAATATCAACACCGATGCCGTCAATAAGAGGTTGAAATTCACTAGTTTTAATTGTCCAATCCCCTCCTCGCATACTCCTCCTTATTCAAAATTTATTTCAATCTTTTAAGTAAAAATAAATATTAACTTTTGAACTCAAGGAATATGTTATTTGTACGATAAAATATTATCACATTCCTTTTTTATTGTAAAATACTTAACTTTATGTAAAAATTAGTCCTATAATGTCGAAATTTATCAAATAAGATATATTTGTTACCCTGTAATAACAAACTACCGCCAGTATATCTCAATAACGTCCCCTTCTTCAAGCGCATCGGTAAACCTGGCGGCGGCTCCGTTCAGCCGTAAAACCGGCGGGCTGGTATGAGCCGCTGGCTCCAGTTCAATATGGTTGAGCACATCCACAAAAATATATTGCTTTTTCCCAGTCAGGTTTATTTTCTTCCCGTTAACTGTAACAGAAACAACTCCACCAGGCTTCCCAACCCCGCTCCTTTCTACCCCGTCGTCAGCGCTTTCAGTGTCTGTCAGTTTTTTTTTGACAAGTCTTACATCGTCCCCGTCCTTCAAAACATATTCCAATGTTGCTTCAACGCCGTTAACCTGGATTAGCTGATCCGTCAGATCGACTTTTTCAAAAAGTTCACCTATCGTTTTTACTGTCTTTATTTCCAGTTGGTCACCATTCATTATCTCGCTATCATAAGACGACACTTCCCCGTTAATAAAGCAAGCAGGCTCGATCACCCTGGGTTCACCGTCCAAAGTGCTGATCCCTTCCTGGCCTTCCAGTAAATCCCGCACGTAAGCCTTGGCGTCCGCACCGGTCCCGGCTTTTAAAACATTGATTTCGTCTCCGTCTTTTATTGTTGTTTTCAGGTTGGCCTTTTCACTATTTATTCAGTTAAATTGTCAGAATTGTGTCTGAATTGTGCGGGGGTCAGACCCTTACCGGTACCGGGAGGAAAAGGGCGGTACCGTTAGGTCCTGTCCTTTTCCGACCTCGATCATAGAAAAAGATGCGCCCCGTACGGATAAAAAGGGCTTCTAAGAACCCCGAAAACAGTGGGTTTCTAGAAGTCCTTTCTACAAAACACAGTGTTTGTCAACAGGCCCGTCAATCGGGCTTTTTTCTTTTGCTTTCCGTTTATTGCCAGTAAATTTCTATTGCATCCCCTTCTTCGAGCGCGTCGGTAAACCCGGCGGGGGCCCCGTTCAGGCGCAAAACCGGCAGGCCGGCATGCGCAGCCGGCTCCAAATCAATATGGTTGAGCACGTCCACAAAAATATAATGCTTTTTACCGGAAAGGTTCACTTTCTTCCCGTTGACTGTGACTGAAACGGCTTCACCAGGCGGCTGTCCGGTTTTACTATTGTTTACCCCTGTGTCATCACTTTCAGAGTCCGGCAGTTTTTTTAATGATCCTTACATCGTCCCCATCCCGCAAAACATGCTCCAAAGTCGCTTCCACACCGTTAACATGGATGACCTGATCCGTCAGATCACCATTTAATAATATTTACCTGGCAAGCAAGAACCGTCCCTACTTGCATTCCTACTAATCCATTTTCTTATCTCGCCCTGCAGACTCTAAGCACTGACGGATGGCGTTAACATTTTGTAGGAGTTCGCCGAAAGCTAATATCAGAACTCCCAATACTGTTGAGGATAAAATTCCTGCTAAAATAGCGAAAAAAGAGAGCGCTGGGCGTAAACCGGCCCATATAGTGGCTACTACACCTCCGATTATTACAAACCAGCCTAACAAACGCAAGAACTTTTCCATACATAATCCCCCATTGATTGAAATTAATCTCTCCTTTGAGCATTTTACCGGCCAAGGCGATACAAAGTTCTTTTATCGAAATCCATAAGACGTTAACCAAATCAGTCTTATGCTAAGATACACTTTTTCAAACCAGTATTCAGCGTGAATAACTTATGGTCGCTAATGGCAATCAATTATCAAATGTTGAAGGTCGTCATTTAATAGCAAATATCTTCTAAAATTCTATACGACATATAAGTACTTTGTAAAGTTGGTATAGTATTGGCTTCCTCCCCATACTTCTCACGTATTTCTTTGGAAACGTAGTTAAACCCAAAATCCTCCTTACTTTGGAGGATATACTCTTTCACTGCCTGCATTTGTGTTTGAGATAATAGAATATTCTTAGCATCAAGACTTTGCATAATATCTATTGCCAGATAAGTAGAATAAATATCTGGCACATCAGGGACATCGGGTAGAGCAGGAATTGGTCGAAATGCACCTATTGGAGACCATAGCCCATTTAACTGCTCTTTAATATCTTGAGTTGATTCGATCATTTCTTGTTTTGCAACAGATTGAATGATAGTAATAAAATGCAAAATGTCCATTCTTGTAAATGCAAGCCTTTTTTCGCCTCTCTCACACCTTTGTAAATTAAACATTTGACTCATTTTTTCTAGTACCGGTGGTGGGAGTTCTATATTGAGCTCTTGGACCAATTTTAAAAAATACAAACATTGTTCTAATTCGGTTTTTTCAGTAATGAAATCTGATGCCTGCCTTATTATTTCTGTTTTGAGCTTTTCAAATAAAATCCCTTCAAAATTTGGATCAAGTAATTGCAGAGCCATAAATGCAAAATATTTATCTTTATAATCGGTTGGTGTACTCTCTTTATTCAGTGTACGCCTAAGATATAATTGTATTTTGTCATCGTTAAATTCCTCATAGCCAATTTTGCCTGCAAGATAAAGAGCATAATATGTATTAGATATAGACATTGGTGTATAGGTAAAGCTAATCCACCCCTCTTCAATTCGATAATTTTGTATTTTGTCAATTAATTTTTCAAGCATAGGATATGATAGTCCTAGATTCTTAGATAATTCCAGCACATCATTCGTTAAATCAGGATCAATATTCCCTAAGAACAGATAAGCCCCGTTTTTTGAAAGCTTTGAATAAACCTTTCTTAATGTAATTTCTCTTAGTTTCTCAAAATCCAACACTAATGGAACGTTTTGCTCATTTCTAATATTTATAAGCCAATTAATGGTCTTAACGGTAAACGGATCACCGTCAAAAGAAGTAACCTCTTTGGCTACCTTATTGACAGCCAAAACATAGTTTTCCGGAATGAAAATTTCTGGTGATATACTAAGAAATGTATTCAGGGTAAGTAAAAATAATCCATTTTTTTCTTGAGGTAAAGCGACTCGTGATTCATTTATCTCTTGAGAGCGTAAATCCAATTGATCTCTAAGCGGTTTTATTGAATGTCTTAAAAACTCTCCTTTAATACTATCTGAATCTAAAGTTGCCAGAATCTCAATTACAAGATGCGTAGCGTTAATATTATTTTCTTGATTATCCGGTAGCTTTTGGTCAAAACAAAATAAACCATCAGTCTTTTGTAAGGATAAGACAAAATTTGTGATTTCCTCCTGTTGTTTTGGCTTGAACCCAACATTATTCAGGGTGGATATGGCCCAATATGTTTCCCATAATAGGGGCGCATCGTTTAAAGGATCATCATAACTGCCATTTTCCTTTTGTAGTGAGTTTATCCAATTAGCGATTTTTTCAGGTTCTTCAACACATTGCCCTAAAGCTTTTAAAATCTTTACCGATCCATACGTAGTATATAAGTTAGGTTTCCGTAAATCCAAGGCGTTATACTCACCAAAACCAGCAACTTCCTCCTCTTCAACATAGCATTTTTCAAGCCACCACTTTAGGTTTTGCACCCTATCGCTATCCTGTTGTATGTCTAACTTATTATAGGCGGAACTCATCAGATAGCGTTGGTTCTGAAAAAACATCAAAAGAGGTAAAAGAATAAGTATCAATAAAAACACTCTTTTGCTGGAGCGAGACATGCTTTTCATTTTAAGGCACCTCGTTTATGAACTATAATCAGAATTTGGAGAAAAAAGGGGAATGGTGCCGGCTTTAGCACGTTTCCCCTTATAAACGCCTATAACAGGTTAAATAGTTTCATTACAAAACGCAGAAACCCAAGCACCTGTTGATGAAAAGTAATGGCTACCAGTAGAACGTTTTGTTAAACTCCATAACGACACATAGCTCCTTCCAGAGACTCCATTGTAATAATGGTCCATTGTATAATGTGTCCCAGAAGTATCCTCTCCTTCCCAAGTCACAGTATCCCCACTACCCGAAAAGCTCGGAGGATAGGAAACGGTGACGCTAATTCCATTAAATTTCCAACTTTCGCTCAGTTTTATTTTCGAAGAGTACCACTGAGGAGATGTACCTGACCAAGCGGTACGAGTATGACCATCAGTTACCACATCTTGGACATACGTCCCTCCAGTCATCGTAGCCGTTCCTTCCTGTCTGGAATAAACTTGTCCATCACCATAATCTGTTTCTTCATAATCACCTAGATACCGTACCGAGGTGGTTCTTGCTGAGACTTCACCGTTGGATGTTTCATTTAAATTTTGGGTCGGAGCTAGCTTGTCTTTAACCACACGCACTTTTTCTATAGCATCCTTGTCAGATTTCAAGGTACCCTCTGGACTGCCATAGACAAGCAGAAGGTCATTTAGTGAATCAGATAGAACCTGAACTTCAGAGCCATTATTAAAACTAAAAGTTTTTGTTTTAGTATTGTATTTGTATATATTGTCTGAGTTGCTCGCAAAAACAATGCCGCTATTAGTTACTAGAAGCATTAATGCAATCATCATCATGCAAATTACCCGTTTAGACAAGTTGTGTACCTTCAGCAATTGTTTTCCCTCCTTAATTAATTAGATAAGTTTTTTCGTACTATCGTTTATTCGATTAATCTAACAATAATTCTTTCATTAATAAACAACGATCTTAAGCCTTTCAAATATGATATAATAATTTTGATAGTGGTTTGTGCAGGCTAAATACAGGTGTTAGTTATTGTGGACTTCCCTGGGTTGCCTCACGAACCACTTAAAAATTGTCCATCGGATTCACCCCCTTCATTGTTGGGTGAAAGCCTAACATGCTTCTGGTCTTCCAGCAACATGTTATATTTTACTTGATCAGTCTTTCTTCATAAACTTAAACACGGAAGTAGTAAACCATAAATTAATGGTTTCCAGCTTCCGTGTTTCGGTCAGCCTTACTAATTTTTATTTTTTTGCACCTCTTCTTGACCTGAGTATCGTATCCTATTACCTTGCTATCTTGAATCACTAAAGTGAATGTTCCGTATCTTGTATCTTTCAAAAAATTACCAAGAGCTTGTAAAATTTCAACACCGATGCTGTCAATAAGAGATTGAAATTCACTAGTTTTAATTGTCCAATTCCCCTCCTCGCATACTCCTCCTTATTCAAAATTTATTTCAATCTTTTAAGTAAAAATAAATATTAACTTTTGAACTCAAGGAATATGTTATTTGTACGATAAAATATTATCACATTCCTTTTTTATTGTAAAATACTTAACTTTATGTAAAAATTAGTCCTATAATGTCGAAATTTATCAAATAAGATATATTTGTTACCCTGTAATAACAAACTACCGCCAGTATATCTCAATAACGTCCCCTTCTTCAAGCGCATCGGTAAACCTGGCGGCGGCTCCGTTCAGCCGTAAAACCGGCGGGCTGGTATGCGCCGCAGGGTCCAGTTCAATATGGTTGAGCACATCCACAAAAATATATTGCTTTTTCCCCGTCAGGTTTATTTTCTTCCCGTTAACTGTAACAGAAACAACTTCACCAGGCTTCCCAGCCCCGCTCTTGTCTACCCCCATATTAGCGCTTTCAGTGTCTGTCAGTTTTTTTTTGACTAGCCATACATCGTCTCCGTCCATCAAAACATGCTCCAAAGTCGCTTCTACACCGTTAACATGGATAACCTGATCCGTCAGATCGACTTTTTCAAAAAGCTCGCCTAGTGTTTTTACCGTCTTTATCTCCAGATGGTCGCCATTCATTATCTCGGTATCATAAGAAGATAATTTCCCGTTAATCATACAAACCGGCTCGATCACCCTGGGTTCACCGTTCAAAGTGATGCTGATCCCTTCCTGGCCTTCCAGGAAATCCCGCGCGTAAGCCCTGGCGTCCGCACCGGTCCCGGCTTTTAAAACATTAATCTCGTCTCCGTCTTTTATTGCTGTTTTCAGGCTGGCCTTTTCACCATTTATGTATATTTCCGCCGGACTGGCCAAACCCCCGTAAACTACCTCGGGCCTGCCGTTCAGAGTAAATTTCAAATCTTTGCCGTTGTGCCCGATCAAATCCCTGGGGTTGAACTCCAACAGGCTGAGGGCGTTTGACACATTAAGATCCTTTGAATTAAACAGGCTGAATTCCTTGCCGTCCACTTTGATAGTGACAAAATTCTGTCCCAGTTTTTTAATGGCCACTGTCGCGATCCCCACTACCGTGACTCCTTCAGGTCCGTCCAGACCCTCCTCATCGACAGTCAGATTCTGAATGGCCGCTCTCCCTCTGACAGCGACTTTTTGGGCCTCAATGCCCAACTTTTCAGCCAGTTTGCCGGTCAGCGCCGGCAACCGCGAGCCGCCTCCCACGCAAAAGATCGTTCTTGGCGGTTCTCCGCCGTTAAGGTTCATGATCGACCCGGCTATTTCACCGGTCAACTTGTCCAGAACCGGCTCGATCACTCCGGCCACCTCAGCGGCAGTAACGGTGTTTTCAATACCCAGAATGTCTTTATATACAATTTTCCCGCCTTTTTCCACCGCCCGTTTAATCTGTTCAGCCCAGTTAAAATCAACTAACAAAGCTTCGGCTATAGCCTCGGTTATTTCATCCCCGGCCACCGGCACCATGCCGTACGATACCACCGAGCCCTTCCTGGTGATGGCAATATCCGACGTGCCCGCGCCGATATCAATCAGCGCCAGGTTTAACAGTCTCATGCTTTCCGGGATCAGCACTTCAATGGCCGCAATCGGTTCCAGGGTCAGGTTCACGGGTTCAAGGCCAACCCTTCCCAATACCGCGTAAAGCCCGTTCACCACCGATTCCGGCAAAAAGGTGGTCAGGACGTCGGCGCTGATAACTTTACCCCGGTGTCCGATTAAGTTGGTAACTGGATAGTTGTTTAAATAGTATTTAACGATACTGTACCCCACGCAATAAAACTTCTCAGGGCTTCCTGCCACACCGGTGTCAATTTCCTGGTGGGCGCTCCGGATACCGGCGATTTCGAGACTGTTCACCACTGTACTGTCAATTTCCAATTGATCATCAATCTCAATTTCAGCACGGCACTGTTTGGTTACCAGGGACCTTCCCGCCGCGGCTATGGCCGCTTTGGTCAGCTTGAATCCTAATTTCTTTTCAAGAACTCGTTTGACCTCCAGCACAGTATCCGCCACTTTGGGTATATCGTGGATTTGGCCGTCATACATCGACCGGCTCTCGTGCTCGACGATATACTGGGCTACCACCCGCAACCGGCCTGACTCCACCAGGGCGACAACTCCGATAACCGTCCTGGTCCCAATGTCAAGGGCAAATATGGTATTTTCCTCAGAGGGTATTATTTTCGCCATTTTACACCCCTTACTATTTTCATTCCACCAGGCTTGAATCTCCCTCAAATATCCCGGCAAGCCGTCACTTCATTGCCGCCCAAATCGTGCTTCCACATAATAATTGCGTCTTCGTTGTTATCCAGATAATATTTTTTTCGCATTCCTTTTTTCTCAAACCCCAAGCTGGCGTAAAGATGTCTGGCAACCAGGTTTGAAAGGCGCACCTCCAGGGTCATCTTGTCGATACCCATCAGGATTGCCCGCCTCATCAATTCCAACATTATCATCTTGCCGATATTGTTCATCCGGTAAGCGGGATGCACTGCCACATTGGTGACTTGGGCCTCGTCTAGAACCAGCCACATCCCACCGTAGCCGATTACCTGTTCATTAACCGCAGCCACAATATAATGAGCAAATTCATTTTGAATTTCGGAAGTAAAAACTTGTTGCGGCCATGGAGCGGGAAAGGATGCTTGCTCAATTTCAACCACCTGGCTGATGTGCTCGGGGCACATTTTCTTAAAAGCTATATTCACAGTTTTATCCCCCGGTACAATGTTTTTTAAGCCATACCACTTCAGCTTCGGAGGGCCTGATATATTCTGGTTGCAGGCGCAAGGGGCTGATGCCCCGGCCTTCCCGGAACACCTTTAAACCCAGTTCGGCCACCGCCGCGCCCCTTGGAAAACTCGCAGCCTGTGGAGCAAACAGCGCCAATTGACCCAGCCCGGATTTTATCAGGGTTGCATATACGGGGACACCGTCTCCCAGAAAGGTCACCGGCATTTCATAGCTCAACAAACACTTGATCAACTCCTCAACACGCGCTGCCCGGGGGCTCGCCAGCCGGGCCGGTACCGGTCCGGCACTGTTGTAAACAGCAGTGTAAACCTCATTCTTTCGCGCGTTTAAAACCGGGCAGACGAGGCTGCCATGCCCGGCAAGAGGATAGGCCAGGGTTTCCAGCGTGGAAATCCCCGCCACCGGCAGATCCCACACCTGCGCCAGGGCCTTGGCGGTACTCATGCCAATTCGCAGGCCGGTAAAGGATCCCGGCCCGCCGGAAACCGCAATTCCGGCAAGGCTATGGCGGTCAATTTCCGAATCCTCCAACACCGCTTTAATCATCGGCAGCAGGTTTACTGAATGAGTCCGTTTATTCAATACCATCCGCTCCGCCAGGATTCCCTCATCCCCGGCCACGGCAACCGAGGCTACTGGAGTGGCGGATTCAATTCCCAGCACATACAAGGTCCATCAACTCCTCAACCAGGCCCTCCAGACCTTCCCCATGGGGGATAAAGGTAATATGCCTAATATCTTCACCTTCCGGGCTTCTTTTTATAATGATATCCAGCCTTTCTGCCGGAAGCAACCCGGCTACACGCTCCGCCCACTCCACCATTGCAACGCCAGTACTGTAAAAATATTCCTCATAGCCAATCTCCTCCATCTCCATGGCGTCATTTAGCCGGTATACATCCATATGGTAAAGAGGCAGACGGCCCTGGTATTCGTTAACCAGGGTAAAAGTGGGGCTGGTCACCAGCCCGTTGACGCCCATGCCGCAAGCCACTCCCTGAGCAAACCGGGTTTTCCCGGCGCCAAGGCCGCCGTTCAAGCAAATCACATCTCCCGCGCGCAACAAGGCGCCCAGTTTTTCTCCCACGCATGCGGTTTCCTCCGGTGATGAAGTTTTAATCACAATCAACGGGCTCACCTCAATATCAGATAGCTCTTAATCAATAACTATAGGCTATGTTACTTGTATTATACCCAATGTTTAACTGTCATTGATGATCATTATAACAGAAAGTTTATTCCCTAGACAGGAAAAAACCCTCCATAAAGGAAGGTTAATCAACATAAGCTTAAAAATCGCTGCCGCCTGTCGCCGTAGCCCTAAAGTCGTTTCGTTCCCGCTTAAACCGCTTCAGGAATATTTTGAGTTCGTCAACATCAAAAGGTTTTGATATACAGCACAGCGCCCCTTTTTGCATTGCCTGTGCTATCGTATCTTCTGAACAAAAGGCAGTCATAATTATCACATCTGTTTCGGGGGTTAGGGCTTTGATTTTATCTAAAGCCTCCAACCCCCCCATTATAGGCATCCGCACATCCATAAAAACTAGGTCGGGACGGATCGAATTCGCTAATTTAACAGCTTCAAGACCGTTCCGGGCAGTATGCGCCCGGTGTCCGGCTTCCCCTACCACAATTTCGAGCAGGTAGCGCACGCCAGCCTGGTCATCAACAATTAGAATATTTAACGGCTCACGCCTCATTTCATCACCTCCCGACAAAAAATGACATTAAATTGTAATTAAGTTTAATACTTCAATTATTATAGTTAATTTGCCTGCAATTTGCAATAATTTTGTGAAATAATTAAATGATTATTTGAAGAATTTTTTGACTCTTCGACAGTTTTCAGGTCCTTACGTTTTATTTTTTAGAAAAAACTTTTTTCCCATTAATAAATACCTGTTCAATCCGGCAAAATAAGTCAAAGGGGTGTCGATCCATAATGACAAAATCAGCGTCCTTTCCCGGCTCCAAACTGCCCAGGCGCTCTTCCAGCCCCAAAATCCGGGCTGCCTCTATGGTAACCGCCCTGAGAGCGATATCTTCAGACAGCCCGCCCTTAACAGTCATTGCGGCGGAAATTGCCAAGTATTGAATAGGCACAACCGGATGGTCAGTCATTATGGCGAACCGGACTCCGGCCTCGGCCAGCACTCTGGCTGTTTCAAGAGTCATTCCCTGCATTTCCACCTTGGCCCGGTTTGTTATTACCGGGCCAATAACTGCGCGGACACCCAGTTCCGCCAACTGACGCGCCACCACATGGCCTTCAGTGCAATGCTCGACGACCAGATCTACCTGAAACTCCCTGGCGATGCGGACTGCCGTCATGATATCATCGGCCCGGTGGGCATGAACCCGCAATGGAATCTCCTTTCTCAACAGCCTGGCCAGAGCCTCCATTTTCAAGTCTCTATCAGGCGCCGCTCCTTGACCCGTACCGGCCGTGAAGGTTTTCTTAAGGTACTCCTGCCCGCGCGCCAGCGCTTCCCTCAATATTGCCGCGGAGGCCATGCGGGTGGCAGGAGTTTTTCTTTCCCGCCCGTAGCTGCGCTTGGGATTTTCGCCCAAAGCAGCTTTCAGGCCTACCGGGTTGCGGACAATCATTTCATCTACCACCGTACCGGACGTTTTCATCGCAACCATCTCGCCGCCGATGACATTGGCGCTGCCGGGCCCTGTAACGACAGTAGTGACCCCCCCCGCCAGGGCGTCACGGAACCCCAGATCCGATGGATTAACGGCGTCTATGGCACGGAGGTGCGGGGTGACCGGATCGGTGTTTTCGTTGCAGTCATCCCCTTCCTCACGGTAAATTTCTTCAACGACACCCAGGTGGCTATGCGCATCGATCATCCCGGGCATTACCAGCTTCCCTGTTATATCAATCTTCTCCGCGCCCGGCGGAATGCAAAGATCATCTATTACCTCAATAATCTTGCCGTGTTCTACCAAAACCGTCCCTTTTTCTATCACGCGCCCGGCCATGGTCAGGATCTTGCCGCCAAAAATAGCAATCATATTCACACCCCCTCACATCTAATCCGGTATTTGTATAAAAATGAACACCCATTTCTGGATGCCCTTCGTTTATAAATCCAACAAGCCTAAGCTGATGCTCACAGCCTGCTTTACTTTAGCCATCATTTCATTGTCAAGGAACGTTATTTTTTCCAACAGCCTGCTCTTGTCTATTGTCCTGATTTGCTCCAGAAGTATTACTGAATTTTTTTCCATCCCCCCCGGGTTGGCGGGCATTTCCACATGTGTTGGCAGCTTTGCCTTGTCAATTTGTGAAGTGATCGCGGCAACAATAGTGGTCGGGCTGTACTGGTTTCCAATGTCATTTTGGATAATCAGCACCGGTCTGGTTCCCCCCTGTTCGGAACCGACAACCGGGCTCAGGTCGGCATAAAAGATGTCCCCCCGGTGGATTAGCATAATTTATTTTACCCCCGCCGCAGGCAAGTCAAAGCTTTGTGCAACCTCTGACTCCAAACGGTAATTCTCAATAGCAAGAGCCAGGTTAATTTTAGCCATTTCAATGTAGCCTTTTTTCATCTGCTCTCTGAACATCCGCCTCTTGCGCTCTTCAATATTAAGCTTCATGGCCTCACGGATAAATTCGCTCCGGCTGAGTTGTTCGGCGGACGCAATCCTATCCACTTCGGCGAGAAGTGAATCGGGCAGGCTGATCATAATCCTTTTAATCCGTGACACTACCGGATCCCCCCATGAAGCGGCATATCAACATACCTTTTGTATAGATAAATCACTTATTATATCAACAACCGGGTAATTTAAGCTAATACTTCACCGCAACCGGGCCGCGTGACAGCGCCACTTTCCCGGTGCGTACCATTTCCACAATACCATAGTCGTCCAGCACCGCGCAAAAAGCGTTTATTTTCCTCTCATCGCCCAGTATTTCAATGATCATAGTCTCTTTATTCACATCTATAATATTGGCCCTGAATACTGAAACAAGATTAATTATATCCGACCTGCGGCCAACCTCAACTTGGACCTTAACCAGAGCCAACTCGCGATCAACTGAATCCTCATATTTCAGCTCGACAATTTTAATGATATCGACCAGCTTTGATAATTGCTTCATCACCTGATCCAGAATATAGTCATCCCCCTGGACAACTATGGTTATGCGGGTAATCCCCGTTTCCTCGGTATAACCTGCCGCAATACTTTCAATATTAAATACTCTTCTGCTTAAAAGGCCGGATATCCTCGCTAGAACGCCAGGTTTATTGGTAACTAAAACAGCTAGTGTATGTTTCAAAAAAGACCCCCCCGCACCGGAAATAACATCTATTAAAAATACCGTCAAATATAATTATACCATAGATATATAAGAAAGTGTTATTTCATAAAACTATTCCTAAATTACATATTACATACCTATTACATACCGGGCAAGAATGAGGTTGATATAATACATAAGAAATAAAATTATAATTAAAGTCCTACAAAAAAAGGTTTTTTGATATTATATATTTATAACATGATTATGGAGGGTAAAATGATCGACGTAAGCAAGATCTCACTTTTCAACGGACTTGATCGAGAAGAACTGGACCGGGTTACAAAGAAGGTCGTTGAGCGAATTTATCCAAAGGGAGCAACGATATTTGTGGAAGGACAAGAAACTGACGGCCTTTATATAGTCACTTCCGGTCTTATTAAGGTTCTAAAACTTCACAAAGACGGGCGGGAAAAAACCCTGGCTATTTTGAACAAAGGGGATATATTAGGGGAAATGACACTCTTTGGAAGCAACCTTCGCACAGCGATAGCGGAAACTCTCGAGCAGACAACAGTGCTGGTCATACCAAAGGCGAACTTTCAGTCGCTCTTACTGGAAATACCAAAGATAGCCATAAGGGTAATTGAGACCCTGTCAAGCAGGTTGAAGCAGGCAAACAGACAGATTGAGGAACTGACATTTCTAAGCGCCCGTTCCCGGGTAATCTGTAATTTGATTAACCTGGCAAAAGAATACGGGCAACCTGACAGAGGGGGGATAGCAATATCTCTACAGTTAACTCACGCTGAACTCGCTAATCTCGTTGGGATATCCCGGGAGACGATGACTAAAGTGCTTGCCGGGCTGCAGGATAGCAAACTGATCAAGGTTACCCGTAAAAAAATTCAGATTATAAACCAGAATGATCTACACCGTCAAGTGATGTAGAAAACAGCCGGTCTTCAGGAAAGTATCCACGCCCCTTTAAATCCTATCTCAATATTGCAAAGGATATCCCCAACCTTAACCACGTCGCCCTCGCCTGCAAGGATTTCCTTAATGGTTCCGCCCGCCGGGGAAGGCACATTGAAAATTGCCTTACTGGTCTGCATTTCAACCAGGTCGTCTCCTTCTTCCACTGTGTCGCCTTCCGCGACATGCCAGTAAGTAACAGTACATTCCTCAACACCTTCGGCGAGAAATGGCAACTTGACCTCCAAATGATAAACCTCCTTGTTTTACTTCAATTGACTATAAAGCTAATCAAATTGGAATAGAGTTTGCCCTTAGATCAAATTTGAGCCCTAATTCAAAAACTGATCATTTTAATCCTTTATCTGGCTTAAACAATATTTGCGATATATTTCACCGGCCTGGTAAGAACTGCGCACCCATGGGCCCGCCGCAACTTCTCCGAACCCCATGGACACCCCTTTTTCCATGTAAAAATCATAAGTCTCCGGCAAGACATATTCCGTAACCGGCAGTTGAATATCCGAAGGACGAAGATATTGCCCGATAGTGAGGATGTCGCAGCCTGCTGATCGTAAAATGCGCATTACTCCCAGGACCTCCTCCCCGCTCTCACCCAAACCGGCCATCAGGCCGGACTTGGTAATGATTTCAGGCGCCAACTCTTTAACCTTCTTTAAAAAATTTACCGACCTGGCAAAATCAGCCTGCGGCCTTACAGTCGGGTAAAGGCGGGGAACCGTTTCAATATTATGGTTAAATACATCTGGCCCGGCGTTGACTACTTCGGCAATTGACTCAGGATTACCCTGGAAATCCGGAGTCAGTACCTCGACGGTGGCGTCCGGCGCTACCTTTCTAATAAACCCGACAGTCCGGGCAAAATGCCCCGCGCCGCCGTCCGGCAGGTCGTCCCGGGTTACCGATGTAATCACCACATGTTTCAAACCCAGCATGGCTGCCGCCTCCGCCACCCGCTCCGGCTCGCCTGAATCGGGCGCCGCCGGCGTTCCCTTGTTCACAGCGCAAAAGAAACACCCTCGGGTGCAGGTATCCCCCAGGATCATAAAAGTGGCTACCCTGCGGGAAAAACATTCAGCCTGGTTGGGGCACCGCGCCCCCTGGCAAACAGTATGCAGACGCAATCCGGACAGCAGCTTCCTGGTGCGCGCCACTTCAGTGGAAATGACTATTGTCTTGCGCAGCCAAGGCGGAAAACGCCCGGTCAAGGTCATATACCCACCGCCTCACTCAGTTCCGCCGCTGAATAGCCGGTTTCCAACTGAAGATTAAACACATCCCCGAAATGCCCCGCAACTGCTTTGACAATCTCACAATCCGGGACGTCCCGTCCGAGGAGCCTGGCTAATGAGGTCACTCCTTTATCCCGGATGCCACAGTGAATAATAAAACTGAAATACTTCATATCCGGATTAATATTAAAAGCCCATCCGTGATAACTTACCCAGTTGCTCACCCCAATCCCGACGGCACATATCTTATCATAACTGGCCCAAACCCCGGGGTACCGGTCCAGACGGCCTGCTTCGACACCGTATTCAGCCAAGACCCGGATAAAAACCTCTTCGTACATGCGCAGCAATTTATGGAGATCGCTTCCATGCCGCCTTAAATTCATGATCGGGTAACCGACAAGCTGGCCGGGGCCGTGGTAGGCAATATCGCCTCCCCGGTCGATTTCATATACTTTAATACCCTCGCGCTCAAGCACTTCGCCCGGCACCAGGATATGTTCCCTGGTCCCGCCCCGGCCAATCGTATATACCGGCGGGTGGCTCAACAAAAGGAGTGTGTCGGGAATTTTTCCGGCTATCCGCTCTTTGACCAGCCTTTTTTGCAGGGCATACGCTTTAACGTAATCACATAAACCCAGATACATGATACGGCACTGGCGAGGCATTTAAGTTCCTTCCTTCGGCAAGAAATAAATTCAAGTATTCAGGAGTCAGTACTCAGTAGGTTTCTTGCATTTCTTTAGGGTTTTTTAACCCTAAGTACAGAATAATTATTCTGACTCCTGACTCCTGCATTTTACGCATGTATGCTCATGCCGTGTACGGCCTCGGCGGCTTCCAGCACGGCCTCGGATAATGTCGGGTGAGCGTGAATGGTTTCTGTCAGTTGCTTAACCGTGACATCCATCCGGATAGCCAGGGCGGCTTCCGCGATCAGATCGGTGGCGCGCGGCCCGACGATATGAACACCGAGCACCCGGTCACTTTCCGGATCGGCAAGAACTTTCACAAACCCACTTGTTTCACCCATAGCTTGTGCTTTACCGCTGGCGGCAAAGGAAAACTTACCGGACTTAACGGTGATCGCTTTTTCTTGTGCCTCTTGGGTAGTCAAGCCAATACCCGCGACTTCCGGGTGGGTGAAAATGCAGTTAGGTATTGCCCGGTAGTCCATTTCGCGGGAACGGCCTAAAATATTGTCAACCGCGACCAGTCCCTGGGCGGAAGCGACATGGGCAAGCTGAACTTTGCCGGTAACATCGCCAATCGCGTAAATGCCGGGAACGCTGGTCTCAAGTTTATCGTTAACAATGACCTCACCACGCCGCCCCACGGCAACACCGGCTTCTTCCAACCCCAAACCCCGGGAGTTCATGGAACGGCCGATGGAAATAAGCGCCCTGCCGGCAGCAATTTCTTCACCCGATTCTAAAATGGCGGTAACGGTTCCGGCAGATTTCTTTACTTCCAGAATCTTCGCCTTGGTTTTGACAGTAATACCCTGCCGTTTCAGCAGCCCCTGCATTGTCTTGGCCACTTCCTTATCTACTACCGGCAAGATGGTGGGCATGACTTCCAGTACGGTAACTTTCGATCCCAGGGCGTTAAAGATACAGGCAAACTCACATCCAATGACCCCGCCGCCGATAACCAGCAATTTTTCCGGAACACCTGCGATGCTTAACGCTTCATTGGAGGTAAGCACCAACTCCCCGTCGTAACCCAAAGCTGTGCTTAGTGCCGGTTCGGTTCCGGTGGCGATAATAATATTATCTGTTGTTATAACTATTTCTTTGCCGTCTTCCGCCGCCACACTGACTTTACCCGGAGCTTGCAGGCGGGCCGTACCCTTGATCAAATCTATTTTATTCTTCTTAATAAGATAATTTACACCAACGACCAGTTGAGACACAACTTTATTTTTCCGCTCCACCATGCGGCTGAAATCAACCGCCACTTCCCCCGTGGTAATGCCGAATTCGGCGGCGCGGCGGATATTATTCAACAATCCGGCGCCGTACGCCAATGTTTTTGTCGGGATGCACCCCCGGTTCAAGCACGTGCCGCCCACTTCGTCCTTTTCAATTATGGCGACTTTAGCGCCCAACCGGGCCGCCCGGACCGCGGCGACGTAACCGCCCGGACCGGCGCCTATAATCACAATGTTATAGCTCACTATACCCACCCCGAAAAACAGTTGTCAGCCGTCAAAGGCCGACTCTTTACTCGTTGAATCGACCCCGCCGCGCAACCCGGTGCCAGGTACTGTCTGTCAGGCACCGGCCTATAAATATTATTATTATATTAGACAGAAAAAATAGGTGCAAGGGGGGGTACAAGGAATGCAAAGGTGAAGGAAGGATGCAAAGGACATTCTTATTGCTTCCTAAAAATGCAGGACTAAGATATGTTTTGATTTATCCAGTTACTTGGGCAATTTGCTGTTGTTGCCGGTTAATAATTGCGTCCGCCTTTATTCTTTAACGGCCTGTATGATTTCTTCAGGCAGCCGCTTTGGTTTCATCCCCGGCCCTACACACACCAATTTCACTTTACCGTCCACGAGCAGTTTTCCGTCAATGACCCGTAGCACCCGCTGGGCAAAGGAAATAGAGGATTTCCCAATTTCCAGTACAACTGTTTCCACTCTAAGCAAATCGTCATGCAAAGCCGGGGCGCGGTAATCAATCTCCAGGTGCACAACCGTAAAAACAAAACCCCGGCGGGCCATTTCATAGACCGAAAATCCCCGTTCACGAAGGTATTCGGTCCTTCCTCTTTCGAAGTACTTCAGATAATTTGAATAATAAACCACCCCGCCCGCGTCAGTGTCTTCATAATAAACCCGAATTTCCATAGAACATCCTCCGGTAAATATAATACCGCCGGGCGCGAACCCGGCAAAAAATGTATCTGTAATGACGAATTTAACAGTATCATACCACATAATAAAGCGATTGAACACCAATATCAAATCAACACGCCACCGTATTTGTGTTGGGGAACACTAAGTCACTCCAGCTTGGCGGAGCCCATCAGGTAGCGGTCACACTCCCGCGCCGCGCCGCGCCCTTCGTTAATCGCCCAGATCACAAGGCTCTGGCCCCGGCGCATGTCACCTGCTGCAAATACTCCTTTGACATTGGTCTCGAACTTGCCGTATTCGGCCTTCGCGTTGGAAGACCCGTCACGCTCGACACCAAGCTGGCCGAGAAGGGTGTCTTCCGGACCGGTAAATCCCATGGCCAACAGAACCAGTTGGGCGGGCCAAACTTTCCCGCTACCGGGAATTTCCCTGGGGGATAGGCGGCCTTGATCATCCTTTATCCACTCAACCTGAATAGTGTGTACTTCTTTTACCCGCCCATGCTCATCTCCGGCAAATTTTTTCGCCGTGACGCAGTAATGACGGGGGTCGGCTCCATAAAGTGCCTCCGCTTCCTCCTGGCCGTAATCGACTTTATATACCCGCGGGAACTGAGGCCAGGGGTTATCGGCAGCGCGTTCGAGGGGCAACCTCGGCAAAATCTCAAGCTGGTTGACACTGTTGCATTTGTGGCGCAGGGAGGTGCCGACACAGTCGGTGCCGGTATCACCGCCGCCGATCACAATAACGTCTTTACCCGCGGCGGAGATATATTTCCCGTCGGCAAGGCCGGAATCCAGCAGGCTCTTGGTATTCGCGCCTAAAAATTCCACCGCGAAGTGAATTCCCTTCAAGTTTCGGCCCTCAACCGGCAAATCGCGCGGCTTTGTCGATCCGCCGCAAAGAACTACCGCGTCGAATTCTTGCAAGAGCCTTTCCGCGGGATAATCCTTGCCCACCTCTGTGCCGGTTACAAAAGCGACACCTTCCGCCGCCATCAAATCAACGCGCCGCTGAACAATTTTTTTATCGAGCTTCATATTGGGGATGCCGTACATCAAAAGCCCGCCGACCCGGTCAGCACGCTCAAAAACAGTAACCCAGTGACCGGCTTTGTTAAGCTGGTCCGCGCAGGCCAGGCCGGAAGGACCAGAGCCGACCACCGCAACTTTTTTGCCGGTCCTGCCGGAAGGCGGGCATGGAACTATCCATCCCTCTTCATAGGCACGCTCAATAATGGCATTCTCAATATTTTTTGTAGTGACGGGGGCGCTGTACAAGCCGGCGGCACAAGCGCCCTCACAAAGGGCCGGGCAAACCCTGCCGGTAAACTCCGGAAAGTTATTCGTTTTTAATAGCCGTATTAATGCCTCTTTCCACAGGCCCCGGAACACCAGGTCATTCCACTCAGGGATCAGATTATGGTTGGGACAACCAGAAATCATGCCGCCGATCACGGTTCCGCTATGGCAGAAGGGCGTGCCGCAATCCATGCAGCGCGCTCCCTGAGTTCTTAATTTTTCCTCCGAAAAAGGGTAGTGAAATTCGTCCCAGTCATTGATGCGCTCCAAGGGAGCACGGTCGGCCGGGAGCTCCCTTTGATATTCCATAAATCCTGTCGGCTTGCCCATGGCACTTCCTCCTCACCGGTTAGTTCCCGCTGACCCGGGAAACGTCTTTCAGATTTTCCTCAAAAGCCACCATAATGGCTTCTTCACCGCTCAGGCCCATCTCATGCGCCCGGTCAATGGCTTCGAGCATACGCTTGTAATCTTTCGGAATGACCTTTACAAATCTTGGCACCATTTCATCCCATTTGTCCAGAACCGCCCGGGCCTTTTGACTTTGGGTATATTTAAAATGCCTTTGAATCATTTCTTTAACCCCGGCAATTTCACCGGCATCTTCAAGAGTTTCGATAGTAACCATCTCGTAGTTGCAGCGATTCGGGAACGTCCCGTCTTCATCAAGCACATAGGCAATCCCGCCTGACATGCCG
>MVRN01000053.1 GCA_002067965.1 Pelotomaculum sp. PtaU1.Bin035 | reverse complement strand
TTTTGCCGCCTTGCTGATGGCGGGTCTTGACGGGATTAAGAATAAAATCGATCCGGGCCAACCGATGGATAAAGATATTTTTGAGCTTCCGCCCGAAGAGGCCAAGGATGTCCGCTCAGTCCCGGGTTCGCTCGACGCGGCATTAAAAGCGCTGCAGAATGACTACGAATTCCTGCTGGAAGGCGGAGTCTTTGATAAAGATGTGCTGGATGCCTGGATTGAATACAAACTAACCAGGGAGTTTGACGCCATCAGGCTTAGACCGCATCCGTACGAGTTCATGCTTTATTACGACTTATAGGTTTTTTTGAAGATCCGGATATCTGACGCTGAAACGCCCGGCAGTTAAACTGCCGGGCGTTTCAGCGTGTTTTAGATTTCTTAGCATTCTCTTAGTTTTTTCTTGGCTGATCTTTAATCGGCGGGGATATACTTAAATTTAAAAAAAAGTTATAGAAACTATAACACTCTTGATCTGTTGGGAAATTTTAGCTTTGGTATAATTGTTTATTGAAAGATGAAATTCGTTAAGCAACTGGAAAACATAATTTGTATTGCTGTCTTGATAAAAGAAAAACATTGGGCAAAGAAATTAGGAGTGAGCAGGGATGTCCACCGAAAAGCCGAAGTTTACGGTCCTAATAGTTGATGATGACCCCGGGGTTATAGATTTCCTTTCTCTGGGTTTGCGTTATGAAGGCTATTCAGTAGATAGCGCCGCGAATGGCAGCCTTGCGTATGAACGCGCCCGGGCAGCGCCGCCCGATGTGGTAATTCTTGACTGGATGCTGCCTGACGCTTCCGGCCCGGAAATGTGCCAGCGGCTTCGCACACTAGCTGACCCGGCTATTCTGATGCTGACAGCTAAAGACGAGGTGGCTGACCGGGTAGCCGGTCTGAGAGCTGGGGCTGATGATTATCTCGTCAAGCCGTTTCATTTTGACGAACTCCTGGCGCGTCTGGAGGCGCTTCTGCGCCGGAGGGGTCAATCTTACGGCAAAGACATGCTTCAATTTTCCGATCTATATTTGTGGCCCTCCCGCCGCGAAGCCCGCCGGGGACAGGAGCGCCTGGCTTTGACCCCTACGGAATTCGACCTTCTTCACCTGTTGATGCGACATCCGTATCAGGTTTTGCCGAAAGAAACGATCCTGCAAAATGTATGGGGCTACGACTTTGGCGGGGACGCTAGTGTCGTAGAAGTCTATATCGGTTACCTGCGCCGCAAGCTTGGCGAGCCACCGCTTATTAATACAGTGCGGGGTGTGGGTTATGTCCTGGAGGAAATCAAGCCGTGAAATTCCCCCAATACATCCACAGCCTGCGCGCCCGTTTGACGCTGGGGCTGCTCCTGGTGCTGACCGTGTTGCTGCTGGTTTACGGCCTGCTGGCCTATACTGAATTAAAAGCCGATTTGATAGAGACTGCCGAAGCCAAGCTGCGTGTGCAAGTGGGACCAACACTGAAGCGCTGGGCCAGCCATAACTATACTGTTGGCGAAAACCAGCACCCGCCTGTTGCCGGGCTGATTCAGGAACTGGAAGCCCAGGGACTGGATGTGCTGATATATGACAAGGAGGGCAATCCTCTAGCGAGCAGCAGCCAGGCGATGGAAGAAACATTATCCCTCCCGTCTTCACTCCTGTCAGAGGTGCTGAAAGGTACGGATCAAATCCGGGTCCAGCCCGGTGCTGAAGGAAGAAAGCTTGTTTACCTGGTTCCGGTTATCGGCAGTGGTGGAGAGGTTCAGGGAGCTCTAGAGGTCAGCGCTTCGATGACCAATGTAGATGTTTCGCTTTCACGTGCGCGCTTGTTGCTTTTTGCCGGCGGCTTTCTAGTATTGCTAGCGGCGGTTGGCTTGGTTTGTCTGGTGATTCGTTTTGCCCTGCGACCGCTGACAAATTTAGCTGCCACTGCGAGGAGCATTTCTGGCAACGGACTAACAAGCCGTGTTGTAGTGCCTCCCGGAGGAGATGAAATAACGGAGTTGTTTGTGGCTTTTAACTCCATGCTCGACCAGTTGGAGAACGCTTTTGCCGCTCAGCGTAAAGCCACTGATCAGGTTCGCCAATTTGCCGCTGACGCCTCTCATGAGTTGCGTTCTTATCTTACTGTTATAACCGGTTACCTTGATGTGTTGAGGCGGGGAGCGGCTTCAGAGCCGCAGGAGCAGACTCGTGTGCTGACGGCTGCGAGAACCGAATTGGAGCGCTTGAGCCGGCTGGTTGATGATTTATTGACCTTGGCCCGCCTGGGTGCCGGGGCGCCTCTCCGCCGCCAGGCGCTCGACGTGACCGGTTTGCTGTCCGATGCGGCCCAACGCGCTATTTTGCTGGCGCCGGGGCGACGAGTAACGGTTCGGTGCCCGGCCTTGCCACCTTTGTTGGCGGATCCGGACAGGATGCGCCAGGTATTAAACAACCTGGTTGATAACGCGTTGCGGCACACGGCGCTTGAGGAGGAAATTACATTGGGTGCGGAAGTCAGGAATGAAAGCTTGTGTATGTGGGTGCACAATACAGGCACAGTTATTGCAGCCGAGAATCTTTCCCGTGTTTTTGAACGATTTTGGCGCGCCGATTCATCCAGGAGCTGCAGCAAAGGCAGCGGTTTAGGTCTGGCCATCGTCGCGGCTATCGCTGAAGCCCACGGCGGCACCGTCGATGTGTATAGCGCATCCGGTAGCGGCACCACGTTTACCGTCTGCCTGCCGCTTAATGTTCGGGAAAATTCTTAAGAAGCAATGTACTAAAATAATAATATTGGGAGGTTTCATTATGGGATTTTTATCTAAGTTTTCACGTTCATCAAGCAAGGGACATTATCGCCATGGAAAACATGGCAGCGACTATTACAAGAGACGTGGACACGGTATTTTGGGCAAAATTATTGACATTTTAAACGGTTCTAGAAGCTACTCTCACTCTCATTCTCATCACTACAGACGCCGCCATTCGCGCCATAGTTCATGGTCATAAAAGATATGAGATCTTCACCAATGCAGCAAATTGATGAAGATGAATTTCATGGTTCGTATAACCATGAACGCTCCGCTGTGCTTATAGTTAACACCCATTCCCGAAAGGGGCAACAATTTTTCCTTTCAGCTAAGGACGAATTGACTAAACAAGGTATCTCAATAGTGGCTTCATACCCGGTTAGATATCCGGAGCGTTTGCCCGAAGTGGTTCAAAATGCAGTAAAGCGTAAGTATAAACTGATAGTTGTCGGCGGGGGGGACGGGACAATAAGTTCGGTGGTGGATTATTTCGCCTACCGGGATGTTGTGCTTGGAATACTGCCATTTGGCACGGTGAACAGTTTTGCGCGAACTCTTGGAATACCTTTAGACCTGAGGGGTGCAGTTGAGGTTATTGTCAATGGAAAAGTGGTTGAAGTGGACCTGGGGAAAGTGGATCATGATTATTTTTCAAACATAGTTGCCATCGGTTTATCAGCAAGAATTGCCCGGCACATTTCCCGCAGGCTAAAAAAATACACAGGTGTCTTATCTTATGGTCTGATGGGAATCTGGATTATGTTTTCCCACCGCCCTTTTGAATGCACGTTAACAATGAATAATAAAGTATTCAAATTTAATACCCACCAGGTTGTTATAGCTAATGGCAGGCATTTTGGGGTAACGCCGCTTGCCCAAAATGCTACGGTGGATGATCGGGAACTCATTGTTTTCGTTATGGATACGCCGAACCGGTGGCATACTCTAAAATTATGGATTGCATTCCTGCTTGGAAAAGCGACTATCTTTTCCCAAGCCCGTTTTTTCAATGTGAAGGAAGTAAAGCTTGGAGCATTACCGCCGCAATGCGTTGAGGTGGATGGTGAAATAACTACGAAAACACCGGTTAACATTATATTGGTTCCAGAAGCTCTAAAGGTTATGGTACCCGGTAACCTTGGGGATATATATAGTCTGGAGTCTCCAAAATGTAAGGCATAATATAAAATAAAAATTCTTAGCTATCTCTTGGTTTTTTCTTGGCTGGCCTTTAGCTGGGAAGCATATAATAAAGGAGTATTCACTTAATGTTTACGGGGAGGTAGTTGTGATGAAAAAATTATTTTGTATATTAGCTGTTGTTTTTATATTCTCTTTCGTTGCCACTGGCTGTGGCAATGTGCAGGACGTTACCGAGGGTGTTAAAAATGTTAATGATAGCATACAGAACGTTAACAAATCAATTCAGGATGTCAATAAAAGTATACAGGATACAGGAAAGACACTATCACCCAATAAGGAAAGTAACGGAGGAGAGTCTGGATCTGGATCCGGATCTGAATCCGGATCCAATGCAAATGAAAAAGGGTCTGGGGAAGGAAGCGAAGAAGATTAATTTGTTTTCATTATCGAACATAGCCTCTTGGGAATCTGAATTTGTTTTGGTTCAGGGCTTACCCCCTGGGCTATTTTTATTGCCCGGTATTTTCTTAACGCTTGCAGAGGCTGCAGTTTACAGTAAACAGGTAATTCCATTTAGACCCGTGTTTTAACTCATCAGTATAAATTTCAGTAATCATATTTCTATATGGCAGGAATTCAAGGCCGAATAAGACTTTGCGATATCTTTCAACTGCGGCTAATTCTCCGAACAGGGCTTTGGTTATTCCGTTACAATAACTGTCAGGAGGCTGGAAAGCACCGTTCTTGACTGCGGATATCTCCTGACCTGTCAGTTCCCAATAGATCTCTCTCAGCATTTTGTTATGTTTGATTTCATCATCTCGAATGGATGCGACAATTTCTTTTTGCTCCGGTGGGGCAATGCTAATCATGTAATTATAGAATAATTCATCTTCCCTCTCACCGCTCACAGATTCAACTATTAGCCTTAGAGCCTCCGGATAGGTATATCTCGGTACATACATGTAAGTTGGATAATATTTGTAGTTAATGCATGGATATCCCGGATACGGAGTTTGTAATGGATTGGTTCCCGGACCACAGGCAGGACAATTAAAATTTACAGCTTTTGTATTAATTTGTTCGTGCTCATCTTTGTTCACATTTCCTTTATTGTGTGTATCGGCCATAAGAAACACCTCTTTATAGTACCATGATATGGTATTGAGACAATAATGTTCCTCACCATTAATTGTAATTTCACAAGAAATACCCTTTTCATAAGACACTAGAAACCAAACTCAATATTTAGTATTTCGGCCTGACTATCCTGGGGCTTTGCGAATTTAATTTCCAGTATGCCGGAGCGGTAGTTTGCCCGGGCGCTATTACTGCTTACCGCTGTCGGAAGGGTAACGGTACGGCAGAATTTGCCTGTGTGTCTTTCTTGTATATGCACTGTTGCCCCCTGCTCAGAAAGATGAGGCTCGTAACCTATAACCCCCTCAATCTTCAGTGTATTTCCTTTTATTTCTATTTTGGCATCGCTTGCTTTTTGCAATCCTGGTAAATCCACGCTAATTATAATCTCATTAATTGTTTCAACTAGATTTAGTAATGGCCATTTCCCTCTACTAATGTGTTCTAAAAAGCCCATGGGGTCGGGCCAACCATTAATCTCCTGAAAAAATTTTTCATCTAGATTGGGAATATTTTTAAAAATCTTGAACGGGTTGTGATTCACGGCCAATATTTTCACCTTCTTTGTATTCGTGCTGAAAATGTATCTTTATTTGAGGCTGCTCCTCCTGGGGGGAAGGAGGTTCGCCGTTTTTGCCTTTTTTTTGTTCTTCTGCTTTTGGTTTTTGTGGCGATGCAATGCGGAGTACTTTGCTACCGTAATTAAGGCCTATGCTTAAACTACCGCTTAGGTCTTTCACATCCATGCCGTCAATGTTAAAGATAATCTGGTCAAGATTTACCTTGTCAACACATACTTTTTCAATTTTAATTTCACAGGACTGTCCCATGCATTCCCTTTTTATGGCTGCCAGGTCGGTAGCCATCACATTAACGGTAGATTGCAATTTCTCTACCTGTTTCATAAAGTTGACCTGTTGCGGCGGTTGTTCCCTAAAAGGATGCATAATACGTCGCCAGAAAAGTTTGAACATGACATTACCATTTCCTGCTTTTTTTGAATGACGTTCAACCAGCCCTGTTATCAGACCTTTATAGCTAGCAGTATATGCTGTGATTAAAAATTTTGCTATGATCGGAATTTAATCACTGATATGACCCTGTGGGCATATCTTTTTAATAATAGATAAAGTGGTGGTGAAGTTGTGGCCAGAGTATTACTACAGATTAATATTAATAACTTGCGAATCGCCGATGTCGATACCGGCTCGGCAGTGGCAATCGGGAACAATTATTTCTTTGACTGGAAGACCTATAGTAAATCCAACAGTGGTTTTGGCCGGTTGAGCGGTGACAGGAATTCCATAGCTGAAGCTGACTTCAAGGTAGATGATCCGGACTGGCAGGATATGATCTGCATGGATAAGCCGGCTGAAACGGTCCTGCGCAAACTGCTTGATATTGATTAATTTAAAAGAGGTGCAAGGATGAAAACAGAAATATACCTTGGAAAAATTAATTTAGCAATGGCTCAAGGTAACGCGGGAATATTTTACGGTGACAACACCATTAAAGGCTGGCGTGCCAGCTCTAAGAGAAATCTTTCCCTTGGCCGGGTCAACGGGGATGGAAATTTAATAGCTAGCCGGCTAAATTTTCTGAATGATTCTGACATTATTGACATGTTTGTAAAAACTCAAGAGCCGAAATCCTAAACGACCTCGGCATTGCCGCCGATAACGGGGCTTTGCCCGCCGGCATTGGGGATGTTCATGTCAAACAAATCATTATCGAAAATGATATTAGCTCCTGAGGTAATAAGATTCAGGTTGCCGGCAATTGGCCCAATTGAAGTATTTCCCTTTGACCAGAAACTCCATGCGTTGGCCACAGTCTTACCCTGATTTATATTGGCATTATTGCGATATTCGTTAACTTGAATGGCGCCGTTTATAATTGATACTGCCACATTAAAACTCTCCTCGTTAATATTGTTTCTATATAACTTATGCCATCATAATTCATATTGACCGTGGCCGTGACTCTTGCATCAGGGTTAATATAAGGGGTGTTATCTTTTATGTATTTTCTGGATAAAAATTGGCTTAAGCTTGCTCTTGATCTTTATGAAAAAACAAAGGGAATGAACGTCGGCGGCAATTTGAATAAAGATGTTCTTGAACATTTAATGGAAATGGCCAACCATATTGTGATCCCCAATTGGAATACAGCCCAGTCCGAAAAAGAAATAAAAGTTGAACAAGCGGTTTCTTCTATTCCTATAAAAGCAGAAGATAACACCTTTTGGCAGGAAGGGTCCGCTACGCCGTACGATCTCGCTTCCACTACGGACACTATAAAGGGCGACTACACCCCGCCCATTTCACTCTATGAAAACCCGCGAGAAGTACACGTTAGTGCTATTCTTCCAGGTATTGCTTCCAGGAACAATTTGAATGTTCTTCTGTCCCAGGAGACGTTGGAGCTATCCGGTACTAGGGATGTCGTCGAAGCTTTGGGAACAAAAATAGAGAACAAAAGATTTTTTAAAACTATACGTCTACCAGTGGCGGTAGAACCATCCGGAGCTACCGCCACATACCATAATGGATTCTTGTATATAAAGGCTCCAAAAAAGAACCAATCATCACAAAATATTACAGTAAAATTCGAATAATAAGGACTTGGTTATAGCTGGCGTTTCTATTCCGGATATCACCGGGGAAAGCCCCAAGTTTAACAAAAACAGTGCCTGTCTTTTGGTTCTTTCTCATACTGGACCGGAGCGTCTTCAGTGACGCTCTTGATTATTTTTCAGGCGGTTTCATGCACCCGGGACTGGTTGGCGGCCTCTTCTAGATGACTGTCCAATTCGTCTTTGATCACTTTAGCTTCGGCCAACTGGCTGCAGGCTATTTTGAAAAGGCGGTCGGCGCGGGCGTTTGACTGCAATACTTGCTGCTTGCGGCGGGAGTATCTTTATTGAACCTGGTGTGTTAAAATAAAGTTCAATCCACAGATCATTTCGAGGTGTGTCCCATGTTTGGGGCCAGGATCGTTATTGCCGATGCTGATGTTAATTTTCGTAAAAAGTTAAAAGAAATCCTGATCCTTGCGGGTTATCTCGTGGTTGGCGAGGTGAGTGAAGCCAGGAGTGCTCTCAAGGTGGTCTTTCAGACTGACCCCGACCTTGTTATTATGGATACAATGTTGCCGGGCGCGGCAGGTTTGGATATTATCAGAATTATTGAAGATCACCGGGTGGCTCCGGTAATCCTGCTGGCCGGCTCCCGGGAGCAGGATATACTGGAAGAAGCCAAAGATTCATGGATTTTTGCTTTCCTGGTAAAGCCGGTAAACGAGGCGCACCTGGTCCCTGCCATAGAAATAGCAATTGCTAATTTCAGGAAATTCATCAAGCTGGAAGAAGAAAACAAAAAGCTTAAACAAGCGTTGGAAGAAAGAAAACTTGTGGAAAAAGCTAAAGGTTTGGTGATGGAAGCCAGGGCGCTAAGTGAGAAAGAAGCTTACAAATACTTGCAGAGATTAAGCATGGACAACTGTATGCCGATAGTCAGGGTGGCGAGAAAAGTTATTAATCATTACAACAAAAAGGGGCAATAAGTATTAAAAATTGTATACAATATTTTATTTGTCAGCCGGTTGATTTTTTGATATTTAATGTATATACTCGTTTATGTGAGGTAAGTTAATACTTTTTGGGGCAAAGGCGTCCTTTGAAAGACCGGTAGAAATACCGTGTCTTTGGAGGACGCTTTTTTATTTTTATAAAATCATGAATAAAGAAAATGGAGGTTTGCTTTGAAAGCCTTTAGCAAAGAAGAAGTATTGGAAAAAGCCAAAGAATACAATGTCAAGTTTATTCGCCTGCAATTTACCGATATATTCGGTTCTTTTAAGAATATTGCCATTACAGTTGAAGAACTGGAAAGGGCGCTGGAGGGGCGGGTCATGTTTGACAGCGCCGTTGTTGAAGGTTTTATTCGCAATAAAGAAAGCGAAATTTACCTTTACCCCGATCCTGCCACGTTTGAGATCTTTCCGTGGCGTCCCAGGGACGGCGCGGTGGCCAGGCTGATCTGTGATATCTATTCTTCGGAAGGAGAAACTTTTCCTGGCTGCTCCCGCTCTGCCCTGAAAAGAGTGTTGAAAGAAACTTCCGTTTCGGGGTTGCAGTTACGGGTAGGCGCGGAAATCGAGTTTTTTTTGTTCCATACCAATGAACAGGGCAAGGCCACTACTATCACTCATGATCACGCGGGTTACTGTGATTTATCCCCGGTGGATTTAGGGGAGAACGCGCGGCGGGATATGGTGCTGACGCTGGAGGAAATGGGTTTTGAGATTTCTTCCTCCCACCATGAGATAGCTCCCGGACAGCATGAAATATTTATTAAAGAGGACAATGCCTTTGCCATCGCGGACAAAATTGCCACTTTTAAATTTGTTGTGCGGACCATCGCCCAGCGGCACGGGCTGCACGCGTCATTTATGCCCAAACCGCTTGTTAGAGAAAACGGCTCCGGTATGCGCCTGCACTTGTCGCTTTGGCGTGAGGGGAAAAATATTCTTGAAGACTTGAATGACAGTTTGGGCTTGAGTGAGACGGCGTATCATTATATCGGGGGCTTACTGCAGCATGCCCGGGCGATTACGGCTATTGCCAACCCGCTGGTTAATTCATACAAGCGGCTGCTGCCGGATGAACTGTCTCCGTGTCTGCTGGCCTGGTCTGAAAAGAACCGCAGCACGATGATCCGTGTCCCAGCGCAGCGGGGGGACGGTACCCGTTTCATCCTGCGCAGTCCCGATCCTGCCTGTAACTCTTACTTGGTCCTGGCGTCTATCCTGGCGTCTGGCGTGTACGGCCTTGCCGCAAAGATTAAGCCTCCGCAGCCGTTGCCGGAAAATCACCCGGGACCCGGAGGGTTGAGGGAATTGGTCAGGAACAGCGGGCTGCCGCGCAGCTTAAACGAGGCGCTGCGTGCCCTTAATGAGGATGAGACCGTCTGCGCGGCGCTGGGGGAATACATAGCCGGACGCTACCTGGAGGCAAAAGGAGAGGAATGGGAGCGTTTCATGGCCGAAGTGCACCAATGGGAACTGGATGAATACCTGGCAAACTACTAAGTTTGTAAAATTTGTTTTTCCCTTAGATCGGAAAAACACTATTTAGATATCTAATTAACGAACTGAAAGGAGGCTGCCCACCCGAATTACCAAACGGCGTGTATCACAAAGAACAGAGAATAAATAAGAGAGATATTATTTAGGAGGATGGTACAAATGAGTATTGGTCAGCAGAAGTCTAATGATGTTTTGGGTACAGTGAATCGCGGTAACCCTGCCGAATCAGGGCTGTGCACTTTATGCCGGGCGGATTGCCAGGGTAAGTGTGAAACCTTTATGTCCTGCATGAAAGGACGTAAAATGCTTTACCCCAGAGATTTTGGAGCTATCACAGCAGGCAGTGACAATATCACTCACGTGGGGGTTTCCTACAATTCCCTCCGTATACAGGGTTATAACTATGGCGCCTATGGTCTCCCGAAAGGACTTTCCAATGAAGCGGATGATTGTATTTTCCCCAATGTCAATATCGAAGTAGAGTTTGGTAATGAAGTCAAGACGAAATCCAGGATTCCCATCCTGTCCGGCGCCCTGGGATCAACCTTTGTCGCTGCAAAGTACTGGGAGTCTTTCGCGGTCGGCGCGGCTCTCGTCGGTTATCCGATTGTCGTCGGTGAAAACGTTGTAGGCGTTGACAAACAGTCTATCATCAAAAACGGCAAGATTGAGGTATCACCGGAACTCGATCGCAGGGTTAATACCTATCTTCGTTATCATGACGGTTACGGCGCGATTATTGTTCAGATGAACGTTGAGGATACCCGTAACGGCGTCGCGGATTATGTCCTCAGGAAATATGGCGACAAAGCGATCATCGAGCTGAAGTGGGGCCAGGGCGCCAAGGATATCGGCGGCGAAATCCAGGTAACTGACCTCGATTACGCTATTTTCTTGAAAAACAGAGGTTATATCGTAGACCCGGATCCGACCGTGCCTGAAGTCCAGCAAGCATTTAAAACCGGAGCCATCCGTTCATTCGCCCGCCACAGCCGCCTGGGATACACCGATCTTTCAAGCAGTGACCAGGTCCAAGAGTCTTTCATGACGGCAGTTGCTGATCTTAGAAAAATGGGGTACAAGAGGATTACCCTGAAGACCGGTTCCTATGGCATGGAAGCGCTGGCCATGTCGATCAAGTTTGCTACCGACGCCAAGCTGGATCTCCTGACCATTGACGGCTCCGGCGGCGGCACCGGCATGAGCCCGTGGAACATGATGGAGACCTGGGGTGTGCCTTCAATTCTGCTCCATTCCAAGGCCTATGAATATGCCAGCATCCTGGCTCAGAGAGGCAAAAAAGTCGTTGACCTGGCTTTTGGCGGCGGTATTGCCAGAGAAGATCAGATGTTCAAGGCGTTAGCCCTGGGTGCTCCGTTCGCGAAGATGATTTGTGTCGGCAGAGCGACGATGATTCCTGGCTTCCTGGGAGCAAATATCGAGGGAGTACTGAATCCCGAGCGCAAAGCGGCTCTGAATGGAAACTGGAATGAACTGGCGAAGTCCGTGGCGGAAATTGGCACAAAACCGGAAGAAATCTTTGCAGGATATTATGATGTTCAGAAAAAAGTCGGCGCTGCTGAAATGAAAAACATTCCTTTCGGAGCAATCGCTATTTGGACACTTTGTGATAAGTTAGCGGCAGGTCTGCAGCAGCTTCTCGCCGGAGCCCGCAGGTTCAACATATCGGAAATTTCCAGATTTGATCTGGCATCCGGCAACAGGGAAACCGAGAGAGAAACAGGTATTCCGTTTATCACAGAAGTTCAGGATGAAGCTGCAAAGAGACTGTTAAACAGCTAATTTGACTTGCTCAGGAAATTACCGGCATCCGCTATGTCATGGACGCGGACGCGGAAGAAGTGGAGCAAATTTTAAGCTGACCCTTAATAAAACAGTTGCCTTCTTAATAAGAGTTTAATATAATAATGTCTATAGTTGTTTTATATTATAGGTACGAGGATGTATCTATATAATTCAGGCAATGATGCCCTCATCAGGTGAATATTCCTGCCAGAGGGCATTTTTATATCCGACGGATTGATTTAGAATGCTAGCGGCAACAGGAGGCATGCGCCCATGGGGGAACAAAGGGTAATATTAATTGATAA
>MVRN01000052.1 GCA_002067965.1 Pelotomaculum sp. PtaU1.Bin035 | reverse complement strand
GGCCCTATCGTCTAGTGGTAAGGACATCACCCTCTCAAGGTGGAGACATGGGTTCGAATCCCGTTAGGGCTACCATTGGCATAATAAGGTTCAATGTCCTACAAAATTTTTAGCTAAAGGGACTTGTCTAATCGGTAGTTAGACCAGTCTCTTTTATTATTTAACTTCACACATTTTTATCTGCCGCATATTATGTATAAAACAAAAGGAGGGCATTCTTCATGGTTGATGTAAAATCTGAAGGCGCTTGTGGCCCGGTTTTTGGCAACTCTGCGTTCATTATCTTCCTGATTTTGATCCTTCTGATTTTAGGTTTAAGTTGTTTTGGCGGCTGCATTTAAACAGTAAGGTTAGTTTCATAAGAGAACACAAGCCAGGAGGCTCCGTCCCCCTGGCTTTAGCTTTCTTCAAGCTTATACACAGATTTCCTTCCACCTTAAACATTTTCGATATTGAAGTGAGCTTTATTGATTAGGTTTTTTTGCTCTTATGAACGCACTGACAATTGAACCATTGAGTTGTTTCTTCTCGGCTCCGGATAAGTTTACCAGTAATAATTGCATCTTTTCATCTGCAAGGTCGTATTCACGGGTGCTTTCCATTTCGATGTTTTCAAAACCAGCCGCGGCAAGCTTATCTTGGTATTCCCGGTCTAATAGCGCTCCCGCCACACATCCGGCCCAGGCCAGCAGATTGTGCCGTACCTTCTCGGGAAGGCGATTCCGCAAGACAATATCGGACACGGCAAGTCTTCCACCCGGTTTTAATACCCGAAAAGCTTCATTTAGAACCTTGTCTTTATCGCCGGAAAGGTTAATTACACAGTTGGAAACAATTACATCTACCGAGTTATCCGGTAAAGGGATCTCCTCAATATGCCCCTTCAGGAACTCAGCATTGGTTATACCTGATTTTATCTGGTTGAAACGCGCTGCAGCGAGCATTTCATCGGTCATATCCAGCCCGTAAGCTTTTCCGGTTGACCCAACTCTTTTGGCGGAGAGCAAAACGTCTAATCCAGCGCCGCTTCCCAGATCAAGGACGACCTCACCGGGATTCAATTGCGCCAAAGCCGTTGGATTTCCACAGCCAAAGGAGGTAGCGATCAGGTCGGGGTCCAAACCTTCAATATCGTTTACCGGATAGTTTCCTTGAGTTATGGGATCGGTCGCGTAACTTAAGGTGTCACCGCAGCCGCCGCTTAGATCTGGGCAGTCGCAATTGCAGCATGCTTTGGTTTTACTGGTGATCGCTTCCGAGTATTTTTGCTTAACGACTTCCCGAATGTCATCCATAAAATATGATGCCTCCTTAAATCAACTTCTTTTGATGTTAGGGCTAATAATACTATAACTTAAAATCCACCCCCAATTGGTTGATATAGTTCTTCAGAGTTTCAGCATTTGGAATATAATACTTCCATTTACCACATGGTTTTTCAGTAACAAGCCCCGCCTCGGTTAACTCCTTCATATGGTACGAAACCCTTGATTGAATCATGCCGAACTCAGCCATGATCTCACAATTGCAAACCCCTTCAGTAGTAAAAGAACAGCATTGCGATACTTCACGGTAATATTGGTTCACCAGCATCAGCATTATTTTGTAACGTGCTGGCTCACTTAACGCCTTGGAGATTTTAACAGGATCTAACATAACTTTATCATATCAGAAATATTTGATGTATGCAAGTATTTTGCCCGTTTGAGTTAAAAGCTAGCGGTTGATAAATTCAGCCGGTATAAAGTCGATGCCTTATAACCAGGGCAGAATCAACGGGCACTTCGGCATCAGCCAAGAATTTATGGCGTTTAATTCCGTAAAGGTTTAATCCGAAGTAATACTAAACCGTATCGCACCCCTTGCAGTTTCATCACTGACCCAGAACTGACCCAGAGAGCACTTTGGAACTCTTCAGAATAAAGAAGGTTGAACTTGGAAGGGAAACAAACAATCGGATAGAATTAAGAAATAAGCAATGAAATTTTTATGGATTTTCTTGATAAACATCGGGACATAGGCAAGTATAATTATAAATAGAAGGTGAGTTGACAGTTGAAAGTACTTTATTTTGATTGTTTTTCAGGAATAAGTGGTGACATGACTCTTGGGGCACTGATTGATCTTGGAATTGATGTTAAGTGTTTTAAAAATGAATTACAAAGATTAAATCTTGACGGTTACGAAATTGCAATTAAAAAAAAGGTAAAATACGGTATTGCCGGAACGGATGTTGAGATTAACCTGTGTGACGACCATGCCTATAGTTCGAGCAATCTGCAGGATGTAGAAATGCTGATCAACTCAAGCGGGCTTAGAGAAAAAGTGAAGTGTTTCAGCAAGAAAGTTTTTAGGGAAATTGCCCGCGCTGAGGCAAAGGTACATAATAAGAGTATTGATGAAGTTCATTTCCATGAAGTAGGCGCTGTCGATTCAATTGTCGACATTGTCGGCGTGTCAATTTGTCTTGACTTGCTTGATGTGCAAATGGCATTTTCATCTCCGTTGCATGAAGGACAAGGTTTTATCGAATGCCGGCATGGAATGCTTCCCGTTCCGGTGCCTGCTGTCATGGAAATGCTTACCGGCAGTAAAATTCCCATCCCAATAATAATAGAAAACATAAATACAGAACTTGTCACGCCTACCGGTATTGGAATTATTAAATGTCTAGCATCTGATTTTGGAAACATGCCTGCAATGATTATCGATAAAGTCGGTTATGGTATGGGAAAAAGAGATACGGGCAGGCTTAATGCGATAAGGATTGTTATGGGAACACTTTTTCAAGAGAATGGTGATATGGAGGAAATTGTGGTCCTTGAAACCAATATAGATGATATGAGTCCAGAAATTCTTGGTTATTTGATGGAGCGACTGCTTGAAAACGGTGCGCTTGATGTCTTCAATACTCCCATCCATATGAAAAAGAACAGGCCTGCGGTAATGGTGACTGTCTTAGCAGGAAAAGACAACGAACAAAAACTTACTGATATTGTTTTAGAGGAATGTTCAACATTAGGTATCCGTAGAAGCATGGTAACCAGGTATTGTATGGATAGGAAGGTTATAAATATAGATACTAAATTTGGAAATGCAAGAGTTAAAGTTGCAGCAAAAGGGAACATAAAGAAAATTTCGCCGGAGTATGAAGATTGCAAAGAAATCGCAAAAAGAACGGGAATGCCGCTTCAGGAAATTTTTCAGATGGTATTGGAGAAATCAAAAAAAAAGTTATTCTAGGTTGTAATAGCTTCATTGAGGCTGCCTGTGCGGTAGCCCTGGAGGTCAAAAGTAACATAAGTGTAGCCCAGGTCCTTGATGCCGGCTACAAGCCGTTTGCTTTGACCGGGATCCAGAAAGATTGAGAACTCTTCAGGCGTTGCCTCAATCCGGGCTATCTGGCCGTGATGGCGGAGCCGGCATTGAGTCAAGCCAAGGGAGTGTAATAGTTTTTCTCCGGCAGCTACCCGGGCTAGATCTTCCGCGGTGATAGGTGTCCCGTAAGGAAAGCGCGAGGACAGGCAGGCGTTGGCAGGCCGGTTCCAGTTTGGCAGTTCAAAGGACTTGGCCAATTGACGGATCTCATCTTTTGTAAAGCCGCATTCCTTTAAAGGACTGCGTATTCCCAGTTCAATGAGCGCCTTCCGGCCCGGCCGGTAGTCACCCTGGTCGGACCGATTGGAGCCGTCTAAAACTACTTTGAAACCTTTATCGTCCGCTGTTTGCCGGAGCAGCCGGAAGCGATTGCTCTGGCAATAGTAGCACCGGTTGACGGGATTGGCCGCGAACTCCGGAATTGACAGATCGGAAATAGGGATTATTTTATGAGCTACCCCGCATATCCCGGCTATCCGCGACGCAAGTTCAATTTCTTCAGGGGTGGAAGTTTCAGAATGCGTAGTTGCGGCCAGTACCCGGGAAGGTCCTAAGCAATCTGCAGCCAACTTAAGTAACACGGAACTGTCCACACCACCGGACAAAGCTACCAGTACACTCCCAAAACTAGAAAGTAAAGTATTCACCGATTCAATTTTATCAACAGGTATCACAGTTGCAATCCTCCCGAAGCATAGTGCGGCGCTTATCTTTATTTTAACTTAGGTTAACCGGTAATTCAATTATTTTAACGTAAAGTACAGGAGAATGGTTGACAATACTCTATTGGTAGAATAAAATTAATAAATGATTAGTAATCATATTGGATATATAATTATGATTTTAATAATACTTATTTTAGCCGGAGAAAGGACGGAAATGAATATGCCCAGGATAGCCAATAATCTTACGGATCTTATCGGGAACACACCACTGTTGAAGCTCCAGCGAATATCTCAAGGTACCGCCGCCGAGCTGGTAGTAAAACTGGAATCTTTCAATCCAGGTGGCAGTGTCAAGGACCGCATCGGTTTTAACATGATTCGCCGGGCGAAGGAACAAGGGTTATTGAAACCCGGCTCGGTGATTATTGAGCCCACCAGCGGAAATACCGGAGTTGGATTAGCTTTAGTTGCGGCTGTCCACGGCTATCGGCTGATCCTGACCATGCCTGATACCATGAGCGTTGAACGGCGGAGCTTGCTGAAGGCATATGGCGCCGAAGTGGTACTTACGCCCGGTTTGCTGGGGATGAGCGGGGCGGTGCAGAAGGCTGGGGAATTGGCGAGGGAAATCCCAAATTCCTTTATCCCACAGCAGTTTGAAAACCCGGCCAACCCAGAGGTCCACCGGTTAACCACGGCAATGGAGATCTGGAAAGATACTGACGGTAAGGTAGACATCGTTATTGGCGGTGTGGGTACCGGCGGTACAATTACCGGCATAGCTCAAGCACTTAAGCCACGAAAGCCCGGGTTGAGAATAGTGGCTGTGGAACCGGCTGATTCGCCTGTTTTATCAGGCGGGAAACCGGGGTCGCATAAGATTCAGGGACTTGGAGCAGGGTTCATTCCAGAAGTATTGGAACTGTCACTGGTCGATGAAATTATTAAGGTAAGCAACCAGGATGCCTTTGAAACCGGGCGCATGTTGGCCCGGGAGGAAGGGATCCTGGCTGGTATATCCTCCGGGGCGGCGGCTTATGCGGCTCTGGAGGTGGCACAGCGGCAGGAAAACAAAGGGAAGTTGATCGTGGCCATTCTGCCTGATACTGGGGAGAGATACCTTAGCACACCGTTGTTCCAGGAAGAACAGTAGAAATCGGATATTAATATAAAATAATGGAAATAAGAGGAGATCGCACTATGACTAAGATCAGAGGTTTTGAAACTCTGGCCGTTCATGCCGGTCAGCAGGCAGACCCGGCCACCGGTGCGCGGGCAGTACCCATCTACCAAACAACCTCATATATGTTTGATGACACAGAACATGCGGCACGCCTGTTTGCATTGCAGGAACCAGGGAATATTTATTCCCGGATCATGAACCCTACTACTGATGTGCTGGAGCAGCGGGTGGCCGCCCTGGAGAACGGATTGGCTGCTCTGGCTACCGCCTCGGGGCAGGCGGCTGAGTTACTGGCTATCGTCAACCTGGCTGGAGCGGGTGACGAAATAATATCCTCCAACAGTCTTTATGGCGGTACCTACAACCTGTTTAATGCCACGCTGCGGCGCCTGGGGATTGAAGTCAAGTTTGTGGATCCGGTCGATCCGGAGAACTTCAGGCGGACTATAACCTCCAGGACAAGGGCGCTTTTCGCCGAGTCAAGCGGCAACCCAAAACTGGACGTGATCGATTTTCAAGCAGTGGCCGGGATTGCCCACGCGGCCGGCATCCCGTTTATCGTGGACAATACAGTTCCAACCCCTTACCTTTGCCGGCCGCTGGAGCATGGAGCGGATATCGTAGTTCACTCCGCCACCAAGTTTATGGGGGGGCATGGCACTTCCATCGGGGGTATCATCGTAGATGGAGGAAAATTTGAATGGGACAATGGCAATTTCCCGCAGTTCACTGAGCCGGACCCGACCTATCATGGCATGGTCTACAGCGAAGCATTCGGTCCTGCCGCGTTTATTGCCAAGGCCCGGGTGCAGTTGATGCGTGACCTGGGTCCGTGTCTGAGCCCTTTTAACGCCTTTTTACTGCTTCAGGGAGTGGAGACATTGCCGCTGCGGATGGAGCGCCACTGCCGGAATGCTTTGAATGTTGCCCAGTTCTTGGATCAGCATCCGAAAGTAACCTGGGTAAATTATCCCGGAATGCCTGGCCACCCGTCCCACGAATTAGCCAAGCGGTACTACCGCAACGGTTTTGGCGCTCTTTTAACCTTCGGGATAAAAGGAGGAACTGAGCAAGCCCGGAATTTCATTGATGCGTTGGAGATATTTTCACTTTTGGCTAACATTGGAGATGCCAAATCATTAGTAATCCATCCGGCTTCAACCACCCACCAGCAGCTTGCCATAGAAGAGCAACTAGCTACTGGTGTGACTGAGGACCTGATCCGCCTGTCTGTTGGCCTGGAATCTGTTGATGATTTATTGGAGGACTTGGAGCAGGCGTTAAGCAAGGCTTAAGGAGTCAAGCTAAGTAACTTGAGCAGGGGGGTTTTATACTATGTATAGTGAGAAGGTTATGGATCATTTTAATAACCCAAGGAACGTCGGGGAAATAACTGATGCCTGTGGTGTGGGGGAGGTAGGCAACCCTCTCTGTGGTGACATAATGAAGATTTCCATTAAGGTTGAAGACAACATTATTACTGATATTAAGTTTAAAACTTTTGGTTGCGGAGCGGCTATTGCAACCAGTAGTATGGTTACTGAAATGGCTAAAGGAAAAACTATAGATGAAGCTTTGCAGATAACTAAACAAGCTGTGGCTGATATGCTGGACGGGCTTCCTCCGCAAAAGATGCACTGTTCCAACCTGGCAGCAGACGCCTTACATAAGGCTATTGAAGACTATAAGAACGGCCAGGACACGTAGGGTAGTGTTAATGTGTTGTGGTTTATATCGTGGGGAGTATTTAGCCGGCACGGCAACATACAACTGTAAATATAAATTTACCCGTTATGAGAATAGTCTAATGCAAATTATTATGCTATAATATAATTCATATAATATATATATTATTAATTGGGTAGAGGGGGTGTTAGGTTTGAAATTCACTACACGAGCACGATACGGTTTGCGAGCCATGGTAGATCTTTCACAAAACTATGCTCCCCATGAACCAATCCCTCTCATCAGGGTGGCGGAAAGACAGGAAATATCTGAAGGGTATCTTGAACAACTGATGACTTTTTTACGTAAAGGAGGTTTGGTCCGGAGCGTGCGGGGAGCCCAGGGAGGTTACCTGCTCACCCGGGAACCTGCCCGGATCACTGCCGGTGAGGTCATCAGGTGCCTTGAAGGGCCTATCAACCCCACGAGTTGTGTAAGCGAAGACGATCCGGAATTATGTGTCCGGGCTGAAACCTGCGTTACACGGGTGATGTGGGAAAGAATAAGAGAATCGATTGCGGATGTGTTGGACAGTACTACTCTTGAAGATCTTTGCAAAGAAGCGGAAAAGATGCGCCTATCGAGGGAAGCCAACATGTACTATATCTAAATAACCATTTTTTAATTACCTGGGTGCTTTGTCACAGCCAAGCAGATTCTCAAGTTATACCGTTTTCTTACCGTTTCTGTTACTGTTCATGCCTCCTCCCTCAAGGGGATTTTTTTTAGGTAATCTCTCTGAGATATTTTATGCAAAGAAAAGCGTTTATCAGTTGTAAATTTGACGATATATTAACCGTTTACATCTTAAATTAGAAATTGATGATGCCAGCAGGGAAGGAGAAAGGGATAGGTTAATGGGAGAATCTAAAATAAATGCCATGCTGGATATCACCCCTGATATTTGTCCGGTAACGTTTGTCAAAACAAAGCTAAAACTAGAGCAATTGCATAAGGGTGATATTCTTGAAGTTATACTTAACGGTGGAGAAGCCATAAAAAATGTTCCTAGAAGTGTCAAAGGTGAAGGTCACAAAATTGTTATGATGGAGAAGATTGGCGAAAAATACAGATTATTGATTGAAAAAGGAGGATACGCAGTAAATATTAAACTTAACGGTGAGAAGGAGTTATTGGATAAAGAATACACGGTAAATGAACTAATTAGAGAATATGAACTAAGCCCTGATATGGTGACAATTAACCTGAATGGCACTGTTCTTCTCAGGGAAACTTTTGATAATATAATTATTAAATCAGGCGATTCGGTGGATCTGCTATTTTCGGGTAAAGATAAATAAAGCAATGACCAGGGGGAAATTTTTTGAAAGGATGGTATGCTTGGATTTTTCTGAGGAACAAATTATTAGATACAGCAGGCAAATTGTTCTACCCGAAGTTGGCGGCATAGGCCAAAAGAGAATAAATGAAGGCAGGGTACTTATAATCGGAACGGGAGGTTTGGGCTCACCTGCAGCTTATTACCTGGTGGCTGCGGGCGTTGGAACAATAGGTATAATTGATTACGATGTGGTGGATTTAAGCAATTTGCAAAGGCAAATCCTCCATACCACAAAAGATATCGGCAGGTTAAAAGTCGATTCGGCAAAAGAAAAACTGATTGCCCTGAATCCTGATTGCAATATAGTGTCTTATCATGAAAGGCTGACGGCCCAAAATATTAAGGAAATCATCAATGATTATGATGTTATAGTCGACGGGGCCGATAATTTCGCCACCCGTTTTATGGCCAATGACGCATGTGTCATGGCCAATAAAATTTTTTTCCACGGGGGAGTCCTCGGCTTTACCGGACAAACCTTTACTATTGTTCCCGGAAAAGGACCCTGTTTGCGCTGTGTTTTACGTGAGCCGCCACCGCCCGTCTCCGTACCGACGTGCTCACAGACCGGAGTGTTAGGGGTCCTCGCGGGAACAATCGGTCTAATTCAAGCAACCGAAGTTTTGAAATACCTCCTGGGCAAAGGAGATTTACTTGTGGGCCGATTAATAGCCTATGACGCCCTGGACATGAGATTCAGAGAGATCCGGGTCAAGAAAGACCCTGATTGCCCTGTTTGTGGGGATAACCCTACCATTACCGGACCGGATGACTACGAACTGGCCGGCATATGTCGAACAGAGAAAGAGAGAGGGTCATGAAGACCTCTACAAAAGCGGTTGGGAGGGATAACTTGCTTAACCAAATTTTCAACAAAATTGATTATGGACAAGAACTCAGCAAGAAAGATTTGGCTTGCCTACTTGCCTTGGAAAACCAAGGGGATTTGGACGTGCTTTATGACAAGGCGGACAAGGTTAGGCAAAAATATGTAGGCGATGAAGTCCACCTAAGGGGTCTCATTGAGTTTTCGAATTATTGTAGAAAAAACTGCAATTATTGCGGCATCCGCAGGGGTAACAGTAAAATTAAACGTTACCGTATGGCTATCGAAGAGATTTTGGATACTGTTTCCGTTGCGGAAGAATTAGGGTATAGAACTGTTGTATTGCAGTCAGGGGAAGACATGTCCTATACCGTAGATAAGTTGGCTGAACTGATAAAAAGAATAAAGCAACAGGTGGATGTAGCAATTACTCTCAGCATTGGAGAGCGTCCCCGGGAAGAGTATGAGCGGCTGTACGAGGCAGGCGCGGATAGATTTTTATTACGCTTTGAGACCTCCAGTCGCGAGCTTTACAGATGGCTCCACCCGGATTCCAGCTACGATGAACGCATGGAAATTCTCACCTGGCTAAAAGAAATTGGCTATCAGGTAGGTTCAGGGGTGATGATCGGACTCCCCGGTCAAACAGTAGAGGGCCTGGCCCAGGACATATTAAAATTTAAAGAGCTTGACCTGGATATGGTGGGAGTAGGGCCCTATATATGTCACGAAGAGACCCCCCTGGCGGGGCATGCGAGTGGGAATGTCGAGATGACGTTCAAAGTTATAGCTCTTACTAGGATCGTTATCCCTTATGCGCACATTCCCGCTACCACCGCGCTGGCTACTCTCAGGCCGGCTGACGGCCGGGAAAAAGCACTCCAGTTGGGGGCGAATGTCGTCATGCCCAATGTCACTCCCGCGAAGTACCGGGCACTTTACGAACTGTATCCGTCCAAAGTCTGCGTACAGGAGGAAGCTGCACAATGTCATGGATGCATGTATGGGCGCATATATTCATTAGGCCGTCCCATTAGCCAGGATTATGGACACTCTTTCCGTAGAATAAGCCAATAATCAAAGAGCACAAATTGAACAACAAAGGGATAATATTAATATATTAGTACCATCTCCGGCTGCCGCACTGCCTGGGAATCACCAAGTATCGGAGGGATGGTAAAATGGTCTACTACCGGTTAGCAAACACGCATACTGGAAATCTGATGAGGGGACATGTATTTGCGCATTACATGCATTCCCTTCCAACAACCCGCCCAACTGCTGCGGCTATCGTTTTAAGCTCCACCATTAAAGAATTAAAATCTTCAGGAGTCAGTGACTGAGGACCATCAGATAAAGCCTTATAGGGCTCCGGGTGGACCTCTATAATCAGGCCGTCTGCACCAGCTGCAACCGTTGCCTTTGCCATGGGAGCTACCAGTCGCCGGTTTCCGGTTGCGTGACTCGGATCTACTATTACCGGTAGATGGCTCTGCCACTTAACAACGGGAACTGCACTCAGGTCAAGAGTATTACGTGTAGCTGTTTCAAATGTACGAATTCCCCGCTCACAAAGAACCACATTTTCGTTGCCTTCAGATACGATGTACTCAGCTGCCATCAACCATTCTTCAATGGTAGCGGATAAACCGCGCTTTAATAAGACCGGCTTGCCGGAACGGCCCACCGCGCGTAAAAGACGGAAATTTTGCATATTCCGAGCTCCTATCTGGACCATATCAACATATTCATGTGTCTGTTCCAAGCTGGCTTCATCAATTACTTCGGTTATCGTAAGCAAACCAGTTTCTGCTGAGGCCTCAGCCAACAATTTCAGTCCTTCCAACTCCATGCCCTGAAAGCTATAAGGTGATGTTCTGGGCTTAAAGGCGCCTCCTCGGAGAATAACCGCTCCAGCCTTGCGTACCAAGTGGGCAGTAGTAAGCAACTGTTCTCTGCTTTCCACCGCGCAGGGACCGGCAATGACAACCAGTTCATCACCTCCGATGACCACGTTTTTTACCTTAATTAAGCTATGTTCTCCTTTAGACTCCCGGCTTACCAGTTTGTACGGTTTCATAATCGGTACTATTTTTTCAACTCCAGGCATAACTTCCAACCCCAGAGAATTTATTATCCGGCGATCTCCAACCGCGCCAATGACCAGACGATTAACTCCACGGATAACATGAATCTCAAAGCCAAATTGTTCTAGCCTCTGTTGAACAGCAGCAATTTGTTCTGCTCCAGCCGCCAAATCCATAACTATAACCATAAAATTTACCTCCTCCGGATAAATTAAAAAGCCTGCCGCTCCCTTAATAAGGGACGAAAGCAGCAGGCTTCCGCGGTACCACCCAAATTAGCCATAATGGCCCACTCATTTAAGGTACGGGAATGATTTTCCAAGGAGCTACCAAACTAATAACATACAAAAATAAAATAATGGCAATAACCAAGAAATTCCCCTAAGTAAAAGTACGGGAATAACATTCCGATACCCCTCCCCATGTAACGTCGGGAAATTACGTCCAAATCTACTTGCTGTAAATTACAGTTTCAATCGGCATCTCCGGAGAGAACTTCAAAAGGTCATATCCGGGTGTGCTTTCAGTCGGCGGCACCCCCTTCCTGAAGGACTGGTTCCTTCTTACTTTTCTCCTTCATTGGCTTTAAGATATTTACCTGAAATTAATAACTTAATTTATTATAACCCTTTATCCCGTTATTCTTCAAGGACATAATTTATTTTCTCATCTCTAATCTCTTTATAAATAATTGCGGGCAGCATTAGTAAATAAAACTCAATCAAAATTTACCCCGCGAATATCCCGCGGGGCTTCAGACTACGAAATTTTTTGAATTACCTCTTGTTGCTTGTGCTTCTTGCCATTTATTTCTTCAGCGTAATCAGTGGAAATCAGATAAAGGTTTACCCAAAGTTCGTGTTCGTTGGTTTTTCCTTCAAGTTCCCTGGCTAAATCCTTAAATCTTTTTTCCACCCGGTCCTTGAAAGCCGAAAACTCTCCTAATAAATCGACTATATCGCGCTGCGTGTAAGAAGCTCCTTCACGTAAAACTTTTGCCAATATAAAACCCCCTATCTCATATAAAGACTTATGCTATTAGTTAATTATAGATATATTGTTAATATATGTTAAGAGGTGTAATTTGTCTTATTAACAGCTAAATGATCGATCTGAAAATATTATTATCTTATATTGCTCAAGAACAAATCGTATTCTTCATAATAGTGACGTTGCTTTGCTATTATTAAGCCAAGCAGGCTCAACAGAATTCATGGGGCAGACTTTTGTTAGCAGGATTTAGAAGAATAATGTAGAATATGGTTGTCCGATTGCAGTCACGTCGCAGTTTTTAAGAATACCTTTACAGGTGAGCTAATAATGGTGAAAAGAAAGGCTTTTATTACTATTGAAAAAGGAGAACCTTTCGAGCGAGGCAAAGTTATACTGTTAACATCCAGACAAATGCTGGTCGGCCGCTGCTGGGAAACGATTCAACCGGACATTTCATTTTTCAGCCCTTATATTTCCAAGCGTCATGCATTGCTCGACATTCAGTATGACCGGTTCATGATCACGGATCTTGACAGCAAGCACGGAACATCGGTAAACGGTACGGATATAGCTTCCAACCAGCCATACGTCCTCAGCAACGCAGACAAAATCAGCCTGGCGAAAGAGTCGGCGATCTTTATTTTCAATAATGTCAGGAAAGGCATCTCTGGAGAAACCATCGACTTCACGGATTCCTTGCCTTGCGGCGCGAAAGAAAAGATTCGGGATAACATGGTTGTTCACTGTGAGCGAAGGGAGATTTTGATAGACGGAGAACGGTTGCAACTGGTGGGCAAGGATATGGAGTTGTTTCTAATGTTGTATCAAAACCGTAAGAAAGCTGTCAGCTATGAAGAGATCAAGATCGCGGTATGGCCGGAGCGGATGACGGCTGATAAACAGCCTGACGTTGGAAATGAAGAAATTACCGTTTTAGTATACCGGCTGAGAAAACGTCTTGGTAGATATGGGCGGAAAATTATTGCAATACCGCGTTACGGATATATGCTCGATCTGTTTTAATAAGGTCGGGCTTTTTTGATGTTATCAATTCTTAATGGATTTATTATTGTGACTGTGATTAAAAAACTATATTCTATGATAAGGAGGCAAGATAAGTGCCTGATTGTCTGTTATGTGGGATCCAAAATCCAGATGATCTTACTTACTGCCATAAGTGCGGCGGCAAACTTGGCGGCGCGACAGGCAGGCTTTCTCCAAGCACCGTTCTCGATAACCGTTATACTATAGTGAAGACATTGGGCCAAGGTGGAATGGGAGCGGTATATCTTGCCTTTGACCGGCGGCTCAACAACAAACCGGTGGTCGTTAAAGAGATGAGCGCCAATGCGGTTGGCCAAGGCAATTTGCAGGCAGCTATCGAAGCCTTCAAAAAAGAAGCCTCTCTATTAATCGATCTTAGGCACCAGGCTTTGCCTGTTGTTACAGACTTCTTCTCTCGCGGTGAAGACCGTTGGTACTTGGTAATGGATTATATCGAGGGGATAACATTAAAGGCGTTTGTACAGAGAAGAGGTCCAATTCCGCAATCAGAAGTATTAGACTTGGCCAGGCAGTTATGCGACATTCTCGATTACCTGCACAAAAGGAAGCCCCCGGTGATTTTCCGCGACTTGAAGCCGGACAACATCATGCTTACACCCGGCGGGATTATTAAGCTAATCGACTTTGGAATTGCACGCCATTTCAAAGCCGGGGTAACAAAAGACACCACCGCTTACGGTTCCACCGGTTTTGCGCCGCCCGAGCAGTACGGACAAAACCAGACCGACGCAAGGTCGGATATATATTCCCTTGGCGCAACCCTGCACTATCTTTTGACGGGGATAGACCCCGGAAATAAACCGTTTGTCTTTGAGCCCCTGGATCATATAAAGGGTACCGACCCGAAACTAGTCTCTGCCATTATGCGGGCGTTGGAACTGGACCCCGGCAACAGGCCCGGCAGCGCCGGCGAGATGCTTGCGTTGCTGTCTGCCGGCAAGGATAAGCCGTGTGAAGTGGCAGAAGCGTCTGCAACGCGTGAGGACGCCAACGGGATGACGGAAGATCCTCTGGTACCGAAAGCGGCAGTATTTTATACCGCTGAAATACCCGCGGCCGAGCTTGACAGACCTGAAAGCGCGGCTAAAGAAAAAGCGCCGCTGCCTAAAATCGTGGCTGTCTTTGTATGTGTCGGGCTGGTATTGACAGGTTGGTTTAGGTACGTTCACTTGAAAGGCGTTGGCGAAAAAATTATTGAACAGCCGCTGCAGGCAGCGCAAGTTGTAGAAAACGCGTCAATAATAGATAATCAGGCCGGGGGAGCGGCAAATGAAACTGACGCTTCCCGAAAAGGAGAAGGAGATATAGCAGGACCAGGCGAGGGTGGTTCTGATTATACTCCTTTGAATCACTGGAATATCAGAAACTCACCTTTCCGGAGCAAAGCTCTGAGGAGTGTAAGTTATGGCAACGGTATCTTCACGGCGGTCGGATTAGACGGCGTGATGCTGACCTCAACTGACGGAGTTGACTGGAAAGGCGGCGATTTTATAGCCAACGTTGGAATCAACAGCGCTCTCTGGGGTTTGACTTATGGGAACGGAGTCTTTGTAGCGGTAGGAGGCAATGGTGTAATTATTACCTCTTCCGACGGAGTAGAGTGGAAAAAAGGAAATTCCGGAACGTTTCACGATCTTCGCGGAGTTGCCTACGGCAACGGCCTGTTCGTCGCGGTAGGAAAGGAAATCCTTACTTCTCCTGACGGTATCACCTGGACGGTCAGGGTCTCAAGGACATCGGACGATCTGAACGGAGTCAGCTACGGCAACGGGACTTACTTAGCAGTGGGTCTTAGGGGCGCCGTCTTGACCTCGCCTGACGCGATCAACTGGACCACCAGGGATCCGGGAGTCTCCGGCGATCTCTCCGGAGCGGCCTGCGGAAAAGGTATAATGCTGTTGTTGGGGGACAACGGCTCACTATTAACTTCTACAGACGGGATAAACTGGATCAGCAGGCACTCAAGGACCGGATGCCATCTCCGGTTCGCCGCGTACAGCAGCGGTACTTTTGTAGTGGCAGGTGATGTCGGTACGATCTTGACCTCAACGGATGGAGTAAACTGGACCGTCAGGCCCTCCGGGACATACGGCGCACGCTGCGGAGTGGCTTATGGAAACGGGACTTTTGTGGTGGTGGGGTATGACGATCCGATTATCCAGTCGGATCCGGTGTAGATTATGGTTGTGACATTGCGAGCAAATATGAAAGGAGATATTTAAAAAATGTTTAAAAAATCTAGCGCTATTTTGGTCTTAATATTATTAATAACTATTTTTTCCATTAACATGGCGCATGCTGAAATGTCCGGCCCGGAGTTGATCTCGCCTACTGGATATGATCACAATGTCACAGATATTAATGTCAGTTGGAAGAGCGTCGCCGGAGCAAGCAGTTATAGGGTTTGTTTGACTGATATAACTAATAACACATTATTGTTAATTGACGAACGCAATATCAGCACTACCAGCTACATCATCCGCTCCAATAATTTTACCGCCGGACACCGCTACAAGTTGTCAGTGGCGGCTGTGTCCGGCAGTGATATTCAGTGGACTGAAATGTACCTTGGAATTGGATCACAAAGTTCCACTGAAGCTAAAGATATTGTAAATGATAGTTTTAATTCTGACACCGGACTGTGGACATACGCTGGCAGCGCACGCAGGGATAGTGTAAACGGTTATGTTGTCCTGACTGAGAATGTTAGTGGTCAATCCGGACAATTAATTCTAAATAATCCTGTCGCAGAGCCATACATTGCTGAATTCAGGTATAAAGCCGGTGGTGGTACCGGAGCTGACGACATTTTATTTAAATTTTGCGAGGAATACCTGCTGGAATTTGATGAATACCACAATTACTTTGACCCGACGCCGTCAAACCACATAGCCATAAAGAATAATATTCCTGGAGACGCTGAGCACCTGGAATTTGTTGACGATAATCGCGTGGGTGATAATGAATGGCATGATATAAAAGTTGTTGTCGAAAAAACAGTCCAGGTGTTTATAGACGGGAGCATGGTGTTAAGCTGGGATAGCCCGGTTGATTTGACATATAGTAAGGTTGAATTTTCAGGCTCCGCGGGTTATTATAATAACTGGCATATTATAGACGATGTTAAGATATCACCAGTTGATACTGAAACAGAGGATATTGCAGATGATGATTTTGATTCTGATACCGGTCAGTGGACGTATACCGGTAGCGCCTATAGAGATACTGTAAATAATTATGTTGTATTAACAGAAAACGTTAATTACATTAAGGGTGAGTTAGTCCTGAAAAAACAAATAAATGCTCCATACACTGCTGAATTCAGGTATAAGGCTGGCGGCGGAAGTGGCGCTGACGGTATATCATTCAAATTCTGTGAAGAATATTCGCTGGAATTTGATAATTATTATAATGAATATGATCCCACACCATCAAATCATATAGCGATTATTAATAATTCAGATTCTTCCGGGCACTTGTTTTTCGTTAATGATGAAAGAACAGAAGATAACAAATGGCATGACGTTAAAGTAATCGTTGGAAATACAGTACTAATATATATTGATGGAAACATGTTATTTGCCTGGAACAGTCCCGCCGACGTGACATATGATGAAGTAAAGTTTACTGGATCTACAGGTTATTTTAATAATTGGCATATTGTTGATGATATTAAAATTCTACCGGTGAAAAATGTTGCTGTAACAGGGGTAATTCTGAACTGCGACAATTTAAAATTATATGAAGGAGGGGCTGGTGCAACTCTAAAAGCCACCATAACTCCCGCTGATGCAACTAACCAGGCGATTACCTGGAGTTCCGACAATGATAAAATAGTAACTGTTGATAATAATGGTACAGTAAAACCTGTAAAAGCAGGTACGGCGATTATTTCCGTAACAACTGAGGATGGCAGTAATACAGCCATTTGTTCTGTCACTGTTAATAAAAATATAGGTGTAAAAAGTATAAAATCGTCATTCACGTCAGTAACATTATCATCAAAACCACCAAAAAACACCAAGCAATTGAAAATAACCGCTACATTGAAGAACGGCAAGCAATTGAATATTACCGCGGCTAATACCGGTACTCTTTACTCATCAGATAATCAAATGGTTTTAGTCAGTCAAGACGGTAAAATCACCGTAAGTGAAGGTACTCCAAAAGGAACCCGTGCGATAGTAACAGTTATCAACAACGGCAAAAGTTGCAAGATTACAATTAAAGTAAAGTAAATCTGATAAAGTCAGCCGGAGATGTAGGAAACACCCACGGTTGTTAGCTTTTCGTGGCTTCGATTTTCAAACAAATATTGATCCATTTTATTGATACTATTTTCCTTGATATACCCTGACCCGTACCCCTTTTGAGGACATTTGAAACACATGTATAATAGAAGTTGGTCAAAAGAGCGGATGATCCGCCCAAGTACAGTAAAAAGCATGTCATTGGAGGATTAGCCGATACATTTCCTTGTTCCTTTATACCATGCAGTACTTGTTAGGTTACATGATGTCCTTGCCGAGGTGATACATTCGGTCTTAAGTGCTCCTTTTCCGTTTCGTTAAAAATTTGATATGCCTTAATCAAGTCAACATAAAACGTCTCTGCCATATCCCGACTGAAAGTTTCTCTGACAACAACCCTCATCACAGTCATATCATCGGCGTTCTCCGGAAGGTTGTAAGCTGGCAGCATCCAACCTCTTTCACGTAATTTTTGCGATAATTGGAAGGGGGTAAAGTCAGGATTATTTTTAAATCTAAATGTTATAATAGGAAGTTCTAGATTATTTACCAGCTCAAATATATCTGACTCGGTGAGTTTTTGTGCCAGATATCTGGCATTATTTATGCAGTTATTCATAACTTTAGTATAGCCGGATTGTCCCAGATGCAGAAGGTTGTAATATTGGGCCAGCACCATATCGGAACCCCGGGAAAAATTCAGTGTATAAGTTGGCATGTTTTCGCCAAGGTAGTTGACATAAAATATTAAATCTTCAGGTAAATCAGTATGGTTTTTGAATATCAACCAACCAACTCCAGGGTAAACGAGTCCGAATTTATGTCCCGATACATTGATGGATCTTACCTGGGGCAAACGAAAATCCCATTCCATTTGGGGATTAATAAAAGGCAAAATAAAACCGGCACTGGCGGCATCTACATGAATCGGAATATCCAACCCCTTATTTTCTTTAACCTGGATTAGTAAATCATTGATTTCCTTAACTGGTTCACAAGCCCCAGTAAAAGTAGTCCCCATAATAGCACCGACACAGATTGTATTTTCATCGATCCGTTCCATGACTGACTTAGCGTCAATGCAAAATCGGTCTTTATCCATGGGTATAATCCTGGGCTCAACATCAAAATATCTCGCAAACTTATCCCAGCAGATGTGAGCATCTGCTCCAAATATAATATTGGGGTTATCTGTGCGTTTACCTTGCTTGATGCGGTTTCTTTTCCATGTCCATTTATGAGCCAACAATCCCAACTCAATCGCTTCAGAAGACCCAACCGTAGCAGTTCCGCAAAAATCATCCTGTTCGGGTGCATTAAACAGATGCCCCAGCATGTTAACTATTCTCTGGTGGATTTCTGCTGTTTCCGGGTATTCAAAGCGGTCTATGAAGTTCTTACCTAGATTTTCCATGATCAGTCTATCTGCTTCCGGTTCCATCCATATGGTGGTGAAACTTCCAATATCAAAAGCTGTTCGGCCATCAAAATGTAATGCATCATGTATCAGTTGGTAGGCGGCATTTGCTGGCATTCCATCCCTTGGTATATGGTACTTGGGGATACTTTCTGTGAAATATCTCATACTGTAGGTTGGTGATATCTCCTGTTTTGTTTCGGATATCCCGGGTAAATTAACTTTTTTTGCCAACATAGCAATTACTCCCTTTAGATCAATATGTTATAAAATAATTATGCGATTACTGGATTTTTTAAACACTATTAGATCGTTTATTGATAATATATTATTTTTCCAGATAGTGCACTTTATTCACAATACAAATTTCCAACCGTATCTAATAGCTTCTGTTGGGTGTTATTCATGTCGCGCAGGTAAAGGACGGACAGAGGAAGTAACCATTACTGTTAATGATCAGGGTTATAACCCGGCAGTTTTGGTATTATAAAAGGGTGTCAAGGCTAAAATAAAATTAACGGTGAGCTGTTGAATTCATGTAATAGTATTGTAGTATTTTCTGGATACCAGGGACAGTTGAGCCTTCAAAGACAGAAGGAAACACCCTGGCTGACACCTGAGAGGGATTTTTCCTTCCAGTTCGGCATGGGCATGCTTCATGGATATGTAAAAGTAGTCGATGATATTAACAAAGTAAACCTCGATTCTATGGGGGATTGGCGGGGGATGTTGTGGGGCAGGAAATAAGGGAAGTTATCTATCAGGGCGAGGAGCGGAGATATGATAAAAAAAGAATCATTCAAAATCGCTGGGATGTCCTGCGCGGCATGCGCGGCAAGAATTGAAAAGAGTCTTAAAAAGCTAGAAGGAGTAAACAAGGCCAATGTTAATTTAGCCATGGAAAAAGCTACGGTAGAATATGACGATAAGCTTGTCGAGCCGCAAAAGTTTGAGACTCTTGCGGAGAAACTAGGCTATGAAGTGATCAGAGACAAAGCTACGGAAGAAAACAACATCGAACTGATGCTCAAGGGTATGACCTGTGCCGTTTGTGCCGCTAAGATTGAGAAAAAACTCAGCAAGCAAAATGGAATTATCAAGGCCACTGTTAACCTCGCGACGGAAAAAGCATCAGTGGAGTTTGACCCGGCAAAAATAAAAGTTTCAGACATGATTAAAGCGGTGCAGTCTTTAGGTTATGATGCTGAAAAAGCTGAGGAAACGGCAAGAGATCGGGAAAAAGAACTCAGGGAAAAAGAAATACGGATTCTTAAAATTAACTTGGCCATCTCCATTTTGTTGAGTTCTCCATTGTTGCTAGCGATGGTATTAATGATCGCCCACATGGAGGCGCACTGGCTGACCATACTGCATAACCAGTATTTTCAGCTGGCCATTGCCACACCCATTCAATTTATCATTGGATTCAGGTTCTATAAGAATGCATTTTATGCTTTGAGAGCAAAGAGCGCCAATATGGATGTACTAATCGCCATGGGCACGTCAGCGGCTTATTTCTTAAGTCTATACAATGTTTTTTTCCAGGAAGGCGTGATGAAAGACCTGTATTTTGAAGCATCGGCGATACTGATCACACTGATTCTCTTGGGAAAATACCTGGAAGCGGTAGCAAAAGGGAAAACATCCGAGGCGATTAAGAAACTAATGGGCTTGCAGGCTAAAACCGCAAGAATAATCCGCGATGACGTGGAACAAGATATTCCGATCGAAGAGGTTGAAATAGGGGATACTGTTATTGTCAGACCAGGTGAGAAAGTTCCTGTCGACGGAAAGATTACCGAAGGAAATTCGTCAGTTGATGAATCCATGCTTACCGGGGAGAGCCTGCCTGTCGAGAAAAAAACAGGAGACTTTGTGATTGGGGCGACAATAAATAAACATGGAACATTCAAGTTTGAAGCGACAAAAGTAGGCAAGGACACGGCACTTTCACAAATTATCAAAATGGTGGAGGACGCTCAAGGTTCAAAAGCCCCGATACAAAAAATCGCCGATCAGGTTTCCGGCGTTTTTGTGCCCGCTGTTGCAGGAATCGCAGTCTTGACATTTGCGATCTGGTACTTAAGCAGCAGTGACCTGGCCAGAGCAATTATCAGCGCGGTTGCCGTATTGGTCATTGCCTGTCCTTGCGCTTTAGGGCTTGCCACACCCACAGCCATTATGGTAGGTACAGGCAAAGGCGCTGAGAACGGCATACTCATCAAAGGCGGGGAGCACCTGGAAACGGCTTATAAGCTGAATGTTATTGTAATGGACAAGACAGGCACCATTACCAAGGGACGGCCGGAAGTTACAGATATTATCGCGTTAGGGCAGTTTGATAAAAATGAACTGCTGAGAATAGCGGCCATAATAGAAAAAAGATCCGAACACCCGCTTGGAGTAGCCATTTTTGAAGAAGGTAAAAAGATGTTCGGCAGCATTCCAACCCCCGGTAAGTTTGAGGCTATCCCAGGCAGAGGCGTTATGGCTGAGGTTGAAGGAAGCATATTCCATATTGGCACCCGAAAACTTATGAATGAAAAGGGTATTGACCTTGGAAATGTTGAGTCAACCGTCGCAAGACTTGAGGATGAGGGTAAAACCGCCATGCTCATGTCAAAAAACAATATAATGCAAGCCGTTATCGCCGTGGCAGATACCTTAAAGGAAAACTCAAAAGAGGCCATTGAGGACTTGCAGCGGATGGGTATTGAAGTATATATGATTACAGGTGATAATAAGAGGACCGCGCATGCCATCGCCAGGCAGGTGGGAATAACAAATGTTTTAGCGGAAGTCCTGCCTGAAAACAAAGCAGAAGAGGTCAAAAAGCTGAAAGCTGAAGGTAAAGTGGTCGCCATGGTTGGGGATGGTATTAATGACGCGCCCGCGCTTGCCACCGCCGATATCGGCATGGCCGTCGGCACGGGAATGGATGTGGCCATTGAAGCTGCGGATATCACTCTGATGCGGGGAGACTTAAGGACAATACCGGCGGCCATACGTCTTTCCCGTAAAACGATGAACAAAATTAAGCAAAATATGTTTTGGACGTTTTTTTACAATGTAATCGGCATACCTTTCGCGGCTTTGGGATTTCTGAATCCGATTATCGCGGGAGGCGCGATGGCGTTCAGTTCAGTATCGGTTGTGACAAACTCGCTGAGCTTAAAGAGGTTTAATCCTAATAGGAGGGTTTGGGGAAAGGCCAAAAACCACTGAAGAAGTAAATATTAAAAATAATTCAGTTGCATAAGCGCAAGGGGATATGAATCGTTTTAAAATGAGAGTTAAAGATTAAAACATAATAAAACTATAATAATCTAGGAGGGTAAATTATGTCAAAGGAATTAATAACTCTAAATGTTGAGGGGATGTCGTGCAGTCACTGTGAACACAGTGTAAAGAAGTCAGTAGGGGCTCTGGCCGGAGTAAACAGCGTAGCTGTGGATTTAAAAGGCGAAAAGGTTACAGTAGAGTATGATGCTGAAAAGGTAAATCTTGATAAAATCAAAGAAGCCATTGAAGATCAGGGCTATGAAGTGAAATAACTCTTTTTAATCATTTGAGATAAGCCCAGCGGTAGAATGTCAAGCATTATATTCGAGGAAACTGGAAAAATATTTAACCCTTAAAGGCAAAAAAGGTATAACAAATTAAGCCCAGATATTGTAGCTGGAAATAACTAGGCGATAGAAACACGGTCACTTAAAAGAGGCGATCAATCACCCCTCTTTCTGGGAGTATATAGCTGATTTGTGCGCAGCAAAGCATAAACCAGCCTGACCAGTTTTCTTGCAGTTAAGACGAGTGCTCTCTTATGTTTATGAGTACGAGCTTCATCGTACTTGGCGCTGTAGAAATCAGCATATTCCCGATCATGCATCCTAACCAGGTTGGCTGCTTCTACCAGATAATAGCGCAAATACTTATTGCCGGAACGAACGCGCTTAATATCCTCGGCTTTCCACTCGCCGGATTGCTTTTCGTTCCATACCAAGCCGGCGAACTTAGCCAGGGCCTTATGGTTTTTAAACCGAATAATCTCACCGACTTCGGCCAGGATGCCGGCGGAATAGACCGGACCGATCCCCTTAAGTGAAGTCAGGGTTTGAGGTATTGCCTTCATGTGCTCTTCGATGAGCTTGTCCAGCTTCTTAACTTCAGACTGCAGAGCCTTAATCACCCTGGTGCTGGAGGCCAGGCAAGCGTTTACCGGGTCGGCTAATGATTTACTCAACCGGTAGGAGGACCGGGCCGCCTTTTTTAGGGCTTCGGCTATACCTTCAGCATCTGCCAGGCGGTTTTTGCTCTTTTCCTCCAGAAAAGTAACCAACTCGTCCAAAGGGATGGCGGCAATTTCATCGGGAGATAAAAATTCCTCCACAACTGCCATGGCGGTGGCACCGAAATAGTTTGAGAAAATCTTTTCCTGGCGCAAAGAGCTGAACTTCAAGAAGAGATTGTTTAAAAAGTAAGTCTTCTCCCGCTTTATTGTGTTCACCAGATGAAACCTGGTTCGGGTCAGCCGTTGCAGTGCAAGGAAACGCTCA
>MVRN01000051.1 GCA_002067965.1 Pelotomaculum sp. PtaU1.Bin035 | reverse complement strand
TTTTTTTCTGTCGTTCATAAAACCCTTATAAATTTGATAGTAATCCGTTTCCTCATACTCGACCTGCCTCACGGGTATATTATCGAAACTGTAAATAACGGCTCCGGGAAGCGCAAGCAGAATCGGGGAATGGGTGGCTATTATAAACTGGGCATGCCCAGCGCGGCTCATTTCTTTCAATATGCTTAGCAGTTCAAGTTGTTTTCTGGGGGACAAAGCGTTTTCCGGTTCGTCCAAAAGGTACAGACCTTTAATTTTGTACCGGCTTTTAAAATATGCCATGTGATATTGTCCATGCGATTTAGTGGTTAGGGACTCTCCGCCAAAATACTTAAGCATTTCAGGATCGTTCCTTGCCCAACCGTCCAACGCTTGCGCAAAGGTGCGAAATATTTCCGACGCGAAATAAGAACCGGGAACGGCTCCCTCAATCCATTCAACATCAATATACCTGTGAAGCTCTTCAGAAAAAATATTGAATTGAAGCTGGGGCCTGTCAACTTCTTTCCATATGGGTATATTGCATTTATGAGCAATGGCCTTTAGCAAAGTAGATTTTCCTGTGCCATTTTCCCCTATAAAGAACGTCACTGGAGTTTTAAAAGCAACACTCCTGGTTTCATTAAATATTCGCATATTAAACGGGTAATAATCACTTGTCGGAAAACCTTCGGATAAAATCGCAACATTATTCAGATGTATTTTTTAGCACCCCCTTATTAATTAAAATTTTTCATGTCAAGCGGTAGTGATTTCTATAGGTGAGCCGTTCTGTACCGTGGTTAGTCCAACATTGATAACCGTATCCCCTTCCTGCAGTCCATCCAGCACCTCTGCCATTTCCCCTTCCGTAATGCCTATAGTTACCCTGGTTTCCACCGCTTTGCCGTCTTTAGCCAGGTATACCAGTTTCTGGCCGGTTTTTTCCACGATGGATTCCTTGGGAATCAGAAGCGCCTGCTGGTGTTCCTCCGTAGCCAGCTCAACCTCCGCAAACATCCCCGGTTTCAGCTTCTGGCCGGAGTTTTCCACCTTGACCCGCGCGGTGAAGGTCTTACTCTGAGAGTCTGCGGAAGGGGCCAGGTTAGTTAGCGTCCCTTCGAATAGCCCGCCTGATGCCGCCGCTACCCGCACCTTTATCTTCTGCCCGGGTATCAGGCGGTTGATCTCGCTCTCGGGAACGCTGTACTCGGCGTAAACGCTGGAGATGTCAACCATAGTTATTACCGTGTTGCTGGTGTTGACCATCTCGCCGGGATTGACGCGGCGGCTGGCGATCAACCCGTCGATAGGCGCGCTGATGGTGGAGTTGGCAACCTGGTTACGGGCGTTTGCCAGAGCGGCGGCAGCCTGCTTAACTTGGGCGTCAGCCTGCTCGGAGGCGGTACGCGCGTTGTCCAGATCGCGCTGCGCGATAACCCCCGATCTTGAAAGCTGTTCGTTTCTCTCCAGGTTCATAGCCGCCGACTTCTGTCCCGCCAGGGCCACTTCAAGATTGGCCTCCATTTGCTGCACCTGAATATTATAATCCGTGTCATCGAGCTGAACCAGGGTCTGTCCCACCCTTACCGGGTCGCCTATATCCACCGGCACGGCTGCCACCCTTCCAGCCACCTTGGGATTTAATGTTACCTCGGTGGCGGGGACTATTTTGGCGGCCAGAGTCACCCGGCGGCTGATCGAGCCTTTCTGAGCCGCCGTTACCTTTACGGAAACAGGCCTGTTATCGACGGCGGCAGGAGTGGGTTTTCCGGCGCCACGGCAACCCCGGACCGCGAAAAATCCAATCAACAGAATTATTATTACACCCGAAATGAGCAACCATTTGCGGTTGAACTTTCCTTTCGCATCTTTTACCACTAACCTTACCCCCATCCTTATCACATTTTATTTTTACGCTTGCGCTTCCATCATCTCCGCCCTCCGGCGAAGTTTCTCAAGTTTCCGTTTCTTGCGCCGTTTGCCGAAATCATCCACCACGGTATAAAAGACCGGGATAACTATCAAAGTAAACAAGGTAGAGGTGATCAACCCTCCGATCAACACCACCGCCATGCCAGAACGGACCTCCGTTCCCGCCGAAAGGGCCAGGGCGGTTGGCAACATACCGAAGATCATGGTCACCGAGGTCATGATGATCGGCCGCAGCCGCGTCTTGGCCGCCTGCTGGACCGCCTCGCGCAGCGCTACTCCCCGATCGCGCAGGGTGTTGGTGTAGTCGATCAGCAGAGTGCCGTTCTTGGCCACCAGGCCGTCCATCATGATCACCCCGATCATCGAGAACAGGTTAAGCGTGTTGTGGGTCAGGGCCAGTGCGATCAACGAGCCGATTAACCCCAAGGGTAACGAGAACATCCTGATCAGCGGAGTAACGAGCGACTCGTACAGCACCGCCAGCACCATGTAAACCAGCGCTATCGCCAGCGCGAAGGCCGACAGCATATCTCCCATAATTTCATTCATGTCCTCTGTCTCGCCGGCCTGCTTGACTGAATAACCGGGCGGAAGCTGAAGTTGGGACAACTTTAGGCCGATTTCCCGGGAAAAGGCCCCCTGGTTCGTACCCCCGAGATTTCCGCTAACTGTTATGGTACGCTGGCGGGCAACCCGGTTGATCTGAGTGGGCCCGCTCCCTTTTGTAACCTCGGCCACCTGGGATAATGGCACCTGCACCCCGCCAGAGGTAGCTATAGTCAGGTACTTCAGGTTCTCCAGCTTAGACTTGTCCAATCCCTCAACGCTGACGTCCACATCCACGTCCTTGTCCCCGGTCCTTAACACGGTAGCTGTGCTGCCGTTAAGAGCGGTCCTTAAGGCGCCGGCAATATCGTTGACCGACAGCCCGTAAGAACCCGCCCGCTGGCGGTCGACCTTGATCTGAACCTCCGGCTGGCCCAGCCGGTAGTTCATATCCACGTCTTTTGCCCCCGGGGTTTCCGCCACCATCTTCTTCACCTGTTCCGCCAGCGCCACCAATTGTGTGTATTCCGGACCGGAGACCTCGATCTGGATGGCCGAAGTCCCTCCGCCACCCATGGAATCAGACTCGCTGACGGTAACCCGGCCGTAGGGAAAGCTATCAGCTAACTTTCTGACTTCGTCGCCTACCTGCCAAACCGTGCGCTTACGCTCTGCCTTATCATAAAGCGTTATCCTTACCTGCCCTTTGTTCGCCCCTGATGAATAAGAGGCGTATCCCCCGGATGAACCCACACTTGCCTGGTAGTACTTCACCTCCGGGATGTCTTTGACATAATCCTCGATTTGCTTCAAAGCCGCCTCGGTCTTTTGCAGCGGGGTTCCGATCGGCATTTCAAGGGTCACAGTTAGCGTTGACTGGTCGGTACTCGGCATCAATTCAAAACCTACCAGCCCAAGCGGTATTACGGTAAGGCTCAAAATAAAGCCGGCAATCGCTAACGCCAGCACCTTTTTGCGGTTACTCAGCGACCACCGCAAAGCCTGGTCATACCAGACCATGGCAACACCCGTCTTACTGTTTAGAAACGGCCAAAACCAGGCAAACAGCGGCTGCAGCCTGATCCCCAGCCATCCCCGGATCGTGGCCCGCCGCGCTTTGGCTTTCAACTCCCGGGTCTCTGCGTCTTCTTCCATGTAGAAGCGGTGCGCCAGCATCGGGGCGAGGGTGAACGAAACAAACAGCGAAAACAAGGTGGCAATGACCACCGTCAGTCCGAACTGGCGGAAGTACTGCCCCACCATTCCTCCCATGAAGGCGATGGGCGCGAAGACCACCACGTCCGACAAGGTGATGGCGATCGCCGCCATCCCAACCTCGGAGCGCCCATCGAGTGCCGCCTGTAACGCAGTCTTGCCCATGCTTCGGTGCCGGTGGATGTTTTCCAGCACAACGATCGAGTCATCCACCAGGATACCGATACACAGCGCCATTCCCATCAGAGACATCATGTTAAAGCTGAAGCCCGCGAAGTACATTCCCATCAGGGTTGAAATCAGGGAGGTCGGGATGGCAATCAGCACTGTCACCATTGACCTCCACTCCCGCAGGAAGAAAAACAGGATCAAAGCAGTGGTGAAGATTCCCTCAATAATAGTCATCAGTGTTCCATTTAACGAGTCAGTTATAAACTTGGAAGAGTCATTGCTTAAAACTATCTCAAAATCCGGCGGCAGCTCTTTTTGTATTTTGGGCAGTTCTTTCTTGATCATTTTGCCGACATCCACCGTGCTGGCATCGCTCTGCTTGAGAATATTCACCCCGATGGAAGGAGAGCCGTTGAGGCGGCTGTACTGCCGGACATCTTTATAGGTATCCTCGACCGTGGCCACATCCCGCAGATAAATCGACTTCCCGTTGCCTAGCGGTATCTGAAT